>JAIWOJ010000137.1 GCA_020216965.1 Prosthecobacter sp. | reverse complement strand
ATAGCTGGTGCCCGGGAAGTCAGGCAGCTGGCTATTAGGGTAGGTGACAGCAAAAAAATTATGAAAATCATCAAAGTCACTCACGCCATCGCCATTGCTGTCCCAAGCGGTAAGTGAATACGCCTTGCCTGCCTGCTGGATGGCAAGGTGAATTTCATCGCCATCGGAGAGTCCATCACCGTCAGTGTCATACACAAATGGATCTGAACCGTAAAGGCGCTCCTCTTCATTTGTTGCATTATCTCCATCAATATCAGTGCTTTGAGCGTCAAGATCCAAGAGTGTAAAAATTGGGCCTGAATGATTGGGCTGCCAGGAATCCAAAATACCATCCGCATCTGTGTCAACCCAAGTGGAACTCAGGGGAAGTGGATGGAAGATGAGGCTAAAGCAGGCGAGGAACTGCAATGCAGCAGCCCAGGGACCGCAGAAACGTGGAAGAATGGGCTGGTAATCAGACATACGATTATTGGTAAATTTTTTTGAAGAGCCATGTGAAGTCAAAATCAAAGAAGCGCTCGCACTTATTGCTAATATTTTTTATACTCCATTTGCGCTCTCCACGTCATCAAAAATTTCTGTTAAGTAAGTATTTAGGATGTTAAGAAAAGTTAAACATATAGCACCCCAGGTTCGTTGACAAAGTGTGCGTTACAAAGAGTCAGAGCTCCGGCCCGCCATCCAGCTCGCCTTTGACCAAGGCGGCCTGGATGCCGTCTGCCAGCTTTTCGTCAAGCTGCTCAACGACCAGGAAGAGCGTCATGAACGCGAGATGGCGGCCATGGAACAGCGGCATCAGGCCCAGATAGCCGTGCTCACCGCGCGCGCATCGCCGAGCTGGAAAAGTGCTTAGGCAAAAACAGATCCAACAGCAGCAAACCGCCCTCCAGCGACGGTCTCAAACGCCCCAACCGCTCCCTGCGCAGCAACTCCACAGGGGTGGGGGGCGGGACCAGCCCGCGCTTTTTCTACCTGCGGCCTGAAAGGCCGCGATACCCGCACGCCGGGTGGAGTCTGCAGGTATCGCAGCCCTTCAGGCCGCGCTGAAAACGGCCCCACCCTGTCCCGCCCCCCAGCCCACAGGGCCGCCTCCAGCCTCCTGGATTCCCCACGCGCGCTCTTGCCAGGTCGGATGCCGCCGCCATACTCCGCGCCCTCCCCCCCGCTATGGCCAACCCCTTTCTCACCCAGGATTTCCACATCCGCTGGTCCACGCTTGATCCCACCCACATCCAGGAGGGGATCGGCAAAGCCCTGGAGGAAGCAGCCGCTGCGATTGAGCGGGTAAGTTCCCAGGACCGGGGAAAGATGAATTTTGACAGCGTGGTGCTGGGCCTCTCCGAAGCCACTCGCCCCCTGAACGAGGCATGGAACCTCGTCACCCACCTGGATTCCCTCTGCAACTCCCCCGCGCTGCGGGAAGCACACCATGCCATGCTGCCAGAGGTCAGCGCCTTTTTTGCCAAAATCCCCCTCAATGACCCCCTCTGGGATCTGCTAGAGACTTACAGCAAGACCCAGGAGGCGCGCGATCTACCGCCCGTGAAAAAACGCGCCTTGGAGGAGACCATGGAGGAATTCCGCCAAGCAGGCGCGGACCTGCCGCCAGAGAAAAAAAAGCGGCTGGAGGAGCTGACCGCAGAACTCTCCCAGGCCACGCAAAAGTATTCCGAAAACGTTCTGGACTCTACCAACGCCTGGGAGCTCATCCTCACCGATGCCAGCCGCCTCAAAGGGCTGCCACAAAGTGCCATCGACGCAGCGCGTGCCGATGCTGCTGCACGCGGGCACGGCAGCGCCAGCGAGCCCGCCTACCGTTTCACCCAGAAAGCGCCCTCCATGATCCCTGTGATGGAGCACGCAGAGGATGAGGCACTGCGCCGTGCCGTCTGGGAGGGGGCCACCGGCATCGGGCGTGGGGGCCAGCATGATAACACCGAACTCGTCTGGAAAATCCTCCGTCTGCGGCATGAAAAGGCCCAGATCTTGGGGAAAAAAGACTTTGCCGACCTCGTCCTCCAGCAGCGCATGGCGAAGACCGGCGCTGCGGCCCTGGCCTTTATCGAAAACCTGCACGCCAAAGTCTCCCCCGCTTTTCAGCGGGAAACCATCCAGCTTCAGGAATTCAAGGCCGATGCCGTCGGCCAGACCGCGGACCTCCTCCAGCCCTGGGAGCTCTCCTACTGGGCGGAAAAACAGCGCAAGGCTGCCTACGATTTTGATGAGGAGGAACTGCGCCCCTACTTCCCGCTAGACCGCGTGCTCGCTGGCATGTTTGAGCTAGCTGAGCGCGTCTTTGACCTGCGCATCACGCCCCGAGAGACGGTCTTTTACCCCGTCGGCCAGCCCGGCCCCGCCAGTGCATCCCCCACCCAGGAGGGGCCCGTGGAGGTCTGGCACCCCGAGGTGCGCTTTTATGAAGTGCGCAATGAAAAGGGGGCTCACATCGGCTCCTTCTATGCCGACTGGCATCCGCGTGACTCCAAGCGTGCCGGTGCCTGGATGAACTACCTGCGCATGGGCTGCCCACCTTATGGGGAGCACGACCGCCGCCTGCACCTGGGCCTCATCTGCGGCAACATGACCCCGCCCGTGGATGGCAAGCCCGCCCTCCTCACCCATGACGAGGTCTGCACCGTCTTCCACGAGTTTGGCCACCTGCTTCACCAGCTCTGTGGCAATGTCGAAATCCCCGCCCTCAATGGCGTCAGTGTGTACTGGGACTTTGTGGAGCTCCCCTCCCAACTCCTGGAAAACTTTTGCTGGGAGCGCGAAAGCCTGGACCTCTTTGCCCGTCATCACGAGACGGGAGAGCCCATCCCCGCGCGCCTCTTCAAAAAGCTCATCGCTGCCCGCAACTACCGCAGCGCCAGCGACATCATGCGCCAGCTCAGCCTAGGCAAGCTAGACCTGGAGCTGCACATCCACCATGCCACCGATGAAGGTGCCGACCTGGATCAACTCAGCCGCCACATCCTGCGGGATTATCTGGTGCCGGTGAAAACGGAGAGCCCCACCATGGCCCGGCGCTTCAGCCACCTCTTTAGCAGCCCCGTGGGCTATGCCGCTGGCTACTACAGCTACAAATGGGCTGAGGTGCTCGATGCAGATGCCTTCACCCGCTTTCAGAAAGAAGGCGTGCTCAATCCCAAAGTCGGGCGCGATTTCCGTGACAAGATCCTCAGCAAAGGCAATAGCGAAGACCCAGCCAAACTTTTCCGTGACTTCATGGGCCGTGACCCAGACCCCATGGCGCTGCTCGTGCGTGCCGGGCTCGCCTGAGCTGCGCATTCCAAAGTCAACCCCCCACCCCTCCCTCCCATGAAACCATGGCGCATCGCAGGCATTAATTTTGATCACTTCCACATGGGCGATCTGCTACGCCAGGTCTTTGAGCATCCACAGGCAGAGATCGTCGCCGTTTGTGACGAGCAGCCAGAGCGCATGGCTGGCGCGGTGGCAAATTTTCACCTCAGGCCAGAGCAAGTCTTTACGGAGGTGGGCACTTGCATAGCCCAATCACGGCCAGACATCGTGGTGCTCTGCCCGGCGGCCTCACGGCATGGGGAATGGGTTGAAAAAGTAGCCCCCCACGGCGTCCACATCGTGATGGAAAAACCCTTCGCCGCAAGCGTGGCTGAGGCAGACCGCATGGTCGCAGCCATGCGCGGCACGGGCAAGGTGCTCGCGGTGAACTGGCCGCTCGTCTGGGATGCCGCGCAGCAGACGGCACATCGCCTGATCCAGGAGGGGCTGATCGGTGAGCCGCTGGAGTTTCAGCACTACGGTGGAAACCGCGGCCCCCTCTACCATGGTGCTGATAAAATAGAAAAAGAGCCCACGGCGGCAGAAAAAGCGGCAAGCTGGTTTTACAGCGCGGCACAGGGCGGCGGCTCGCTGCTAGATTACATGGGCTATGGGGCCACACTCGGCACTTGGCACCTCGGGGCCAAGGTGCCTGAGGAGGTCACCTGCGCCTGGTATGGCACGCCTGGGCTTGAGGTGGATGAGCACGCCATCGCCATCATCCGCTACGCCCACGGCCTGAGCCGCAGTGAGACCCGCTGGGGCACCTTTACGGATCCCTGGACGCACCAGCCCCAGCCGCGCTGTGGCTTCGTCATCCGTGGCAGCGCGGGCACCCTCAGTTGCTACGACTATGACCCCGTCATTCGCGTGCAGACGCATGCCCGCCCAGAAGGCTATGAGATCCCCGCAGATGTCGTGCAGGCACCCCACCGTAACCCCATTGAGCATCTCATTCACCATTTGGAGACTGGTGCCCCTCTGATCGGCCCATTGACCGTGGAAATCAGCCGCATCGGCCAGCAGATCGTGGACACCGCCTTTCACAGCGCCCGTGAGAAACGCACCCTGCCCCTGATCGCCTAGCGCCCTGTGGGGCCGAGCCTAGGTTCCGAAGCATCACCGGGAACTTCGGAATCCGGGCGGTGGCTCCTCAGGCTCTGGGGTGTGCGGCCTCATACACCTCCTTCATCCGCTGGGTAGAGACGTGGGTATAGATCTGTGTGGTGCTGAGGCTAGCGTGACCTAGCAGCTCCTGCACGCTGCGCAGATCTGCGCCATTATCCAAAAGGTGTGTGGCAAAGCTGTGCCGCAGCTTATGCGGGGTGATGTGCACAGGCAGCCCGCTGGCGCGCCAGTATTTTTTCACCACGTCATCAATGGCCTGGATGGTGATTCGCCGCCGCAGTTTGCTCAGGAAGAGCGCCCCACGGTGCACGCCCGCTTTTTGCCGATAGCGCTGGATGGCCTGCATGGCCGGTGTGCCGACGGGCAGCAGGCGCTCTTTGCTGCCCTTGCCCATCACGCGCACGGTATCGCTGTAGGCGTCCACATCTTCCACATTCAGGTCCGCGAGCTCGCTGAGCCTCATGCCGGTGGAGTAAAACATCTCCAGGATAGCGGCATCACGCTCGGGTGCCCAGATGGCATCGCGGCTACTTTTGGGCAGCTTCAGCGGCAGCTCCAGCATGGCCAGGATCTGCGCCTGGGTGAGCACCACGGGCAGCTTTTTTTCCATCTTGGGCAGTTGCACGTCGATGAGCGGGTTCGTCGCCAAGCCCTGGCGATGGGTCAGCCATTTGTAAAACGAGCGCAGGGCAGCGAAGTGCAGGCGGATGGTCGCACGGGCCATCTCACGCTTCATCTGCTCAAAAAGATAGTGGCGGAAGTCGTCTGCCCTGAGCTCTTGCCAGGAGGTGAAGCCCTTGTGGCGGCGGCGGAATTCGGCCAAGGCATGAGCATAGTTTGCTAAGGTGCGCTCAGAGCTGCGCCGCTCCACATCCATGAACTTGAGAAAAGCCTGCACCAAGGGGTCCACTGCCTCCTCCGTAGCCTGAGGCTCGGCGCTGGGCTTGGAGAGGGGGGCGGCTGGTTTTCTTCTCACCGGGGGAACTATGGGAAAAAGAGGTGGGTCGGCCTTCATAAGCCGGATTCTGTCCCAGCAGTCTTGCGACTGCGGGTGTGGCCATTTGTCTGCGCGGCCCCTTGCGGAGCCTGCCCCCACTCGCGCGGGATGCGACTATTACCCGGAGCTATCCATCCCCTTGCGGGGACTTGCGGCCAGGCGGGCCATTCCTCCTGTTCTGTCTTGCACCGCGTGGGGTTTGTCATGCCTCCTTCCTTACGGTCGGAGCGGTGGGCTCTTACCCCGCCTTTTCACCCTTACCTGCTGTTGCCAGCAGGCGGTTTGTTTTCTGTGACACTTTCCATGGCTCTGAGTTGCCCCAGAGTCTCCGACGCTTGCGCGCGGCACGCTGCCTTGTGGTGTCCGGACTTTCCTCTCATCCGCATCCTGCCAGAGGCAGGACCGATGAGCGGCCACTCCGGCCGACCCGCTGCTAGTGTAGGGCAGCGTTCTGCGCTGGCAAGCCCGCATCGCGCATAGCTGCTGCTGGACGGGGGGCACCGGGCGTGGCAGCATGTACTTATATCCTGTCATGGGCATCCATTACCAATCCCTCGTCGGGCATCAGCAGGGCGCGCGCCGCCTGCATCTCCACCGCACCGTCATCCCGGATACGTCGGCGCATCCGCCCTACCAGCATGAGCATCAGGCGGAGGAGGTTTTTTACATCCTGGAGGGGCGTGCGGAGTATCGCTTTGGCGGCCAAACCGTGATCGCAGGGCCAGGAGAGACGGTCTTCATCCCCTCTGGCCTACGCCATGCTGAGATCACCTACCTCACCCCCAGCATGACCTACCTGACCATCCGCACCGTCGAGCCAGGGGACGAGCCTTGCTGCTGTGGCGGGGACCGTGACCTGACGCTGGCAGGGCAGGGCTGAGGCCAGGAGCACGGATCGCAGCTTAGGGCCGGATCTTCCTGAGCAGGGGGAGGGCGGGGTAGGGGCTGTTTTCTTGGCTCCAGCGGCCTTCCCAGGTAGGCACCATCAGCACGCCCTGTGGGGACGGGCGTGGCAGCATGTACTTATATCCTGTCATGGGCATCCATTACCAAT
>JAIWOJ010000136.1 GCA_020216965.1 Prosthecobacter sp. | reverse complement strand
CCGCCTGACAAACCGGGGAAAGTCAAGCGGCAGGGCTATGGCACCTCAATTGACGGATACACCGCTCTTGCCTCAGACGACATGCTTTCCATCCCAGTGAAGACCATCGACGGGAAACTAACGAACCTCAAAGATCACGCAGGGAAAGTCTTACTCATCGTCAATGTTGCCTCTGAATGCGGCTACACTAGCCAGTATGCTGGTTTGCAGGCGTTGCATGAAAAATACAGTTCTAAGGGCTTTAGCGTCCTAGGTTTCCCCTGCAATGATTTCGGTGGACAGGAGCCGGGAACAGAGGCTGAGATCAAATCTTTTTGCAGCACCCGCTATCAGGTAACCTTTCCCATGTATGCTAAAATCTCCATAACTGGCCGAGATAAGCATCCACTTTATGCCGCCCTCGCCAAGGATGCCGAAGTGCAGTGGAACTTTGAAAAATTCTTGATCGGAAAGGATGGAACAGTGAAGGGCCGCTTCGGTTCCGATGAAGAGCCAGAAGGTGGCGGTTTGGAGGATGCTGTGAAAAAAGCTCTTGGCCTACCTTAAGGCTCCAGTCATCTCAAAAATACCGGAAGCCGTTTTGTCGCAGGCTGGATGAGCCCTGCCATGTGGCGTTGGTAATTCGTTATGCTGCCTCGTCTGATCATTATAATTACGTTCTTTCTTTCCTCTGCTGCGATAGCATCTGCACAGACCTCTGCAGATGGCATCGCTACCAAAACAACGTATGCAAAAGAGTATGGGCCTACGCAGGGGCAAGTGATGGTGGACCCTGCCAGAGATCTACCCCGTTACCCTGCAGTGGAACCGAAAGAGGCACCCAGAACTTGGCAGGTAAAAAAGGGATTTAAGCTAGAGTTAGTGGCTCATGAGCCACTGGTGCGTGATCCCATCGCCCTCTGTTTCGATGAACGCGGCCGCATGTTTGCCTGCGAAATGATCGACTACAGCGAAATGCGCGATGTCATCCCACACTTAGGAAGAATCTCAATGCTGGAGGACAAAGATGGTGATGGTTTCTTTGAAACTTCCACTGTTTTTGCTGATAACCTGCCCTGGCCCACTGGCCTGACATGGGTGAATGGTGGGCTTTATGTGGGGGCAACACCAGACATCTGGCGTCTTGAGGACAAGGATGGCGATGGCAAAGCGGAGTTGCGCGAGAAGGTGTTCACTGGCTTTGGCACCGGCCTACGCATCATCAATGTGCAAGGCATGCTGAATAGCTTCCAATGGGGCCAGGACAATAAGGTTCACGTTCTAGCGGGTGGTGGCAATCGCGGGAAAATCAAATGCCTTAAACGCTCTGATCTACCTGAATTGGAACTTGGCGGAAAGGATTTCTGGTTTGATCCTCTAACTTACGAATTTGGCATGGAGACGGGTGGCGCTCAGTATGGTATGAGCTTTGATGATTACGGACGGAAGTTCGGGTGCTCAAACTCAGACCATTTACAATACTGGCTTTACGATGATCGCTACGCCGCGCATAACCCATTTTATGAGTTACCGCCCAGTCGTCGCAGTATCGCTGCGGATGGAGGTGCCGCTGAGGTCTTTCGCATCAGCCCAGATGAACCCTGGCGCATCATTCGCACCCGTTGGCGTATTGCGGGCGTAGTCAAAGGCGCGGTCGAAGGCGGTGGCCGCGTGAGTGGTTACTTTACCGGAGCTACAGGCACCACAATTTACAGGGGTGATGCTTATGGACCCGAGTTTGTGAACAATAGCTTCACCGGCGATGCTGGAGGCCAGCTCATCCACCGCAAAATGATACGTTATGCGAATGATGGCATCAATTTGGTGGGCGAACGCCCGGCAGATGAACACGGCTTTGAATTCGCTGCAAGCAGGGATACCTGGGTGCGTGTCGTGAACTTCGCCAACGCGCCCGACGGCTGCCTTTATGTCTGCGATATGTATCGAGAGGTCATTGAACATCCTTGGAGCATCCCAGATGAGATCAAACAGCACTTAGACCTAAACAGTGGCAATGAACGCGGCCGTATCTGGCGAATTGAGCCGACAACAAACAGGGCGGAGCGTATCGGGCAAAAAGTGACGCTGGCGGAAGCGAGCACCGAAGAACTGGTCAAAATACTCAGCCACCCTAATGGCTGGCATCGTGATACCGCACAAAGGTTATTGCATGAGCGTCGGGTAGATGCCTCTTACATCCGCAAAAGTCTGACTGGTAATGAAAATGCTAAGCGACACGCTTTGAGCCTTCTCAGCAGCTCAGGCAGCTTAACATACGCCGAATGGCAACAGGCAGCCCAAGATTCATCGGATCAGATCCGCCTGCAGGCTCTGAGGCTGGCAAATCCCAAGTCCGTCAACGAGGTTCAAGGTTGCGCCACCATTCTCGAACAAGCACTCAAAGACCCAGTGCCAGCCGTTCGATATCAAGCTCTACTAACTATAGCGCACCTTGCCAAAACGCTGCCAACGACAATACAGAAAGAAGGCAACTTCTGGCGCATGATTGACGAGGTTACAGATCTGGCGGCAGATCCGCATCTCACCCAGGAGTTGGCGCATCGCATTTGTGCCCTGCCAACTCACGCGGTTCACCTGATATTAAAACTTCTCGCTGAGCGACAGATCAGGCAGATCCCGCCGGGCTTGATTCGGGTGGCCTTTGCTGATCTAGGCACTCCTTCAGCCATAGATGCCTATGTTCAGCATCTAAAAAAACAATGGGCACAGCCTGCCTTAATCCGTGCTGCGGCAGAAGGAGCCAAGCGCGCTGGTACTAGCCTCCAAGTGCTAGATAAAGCAGGCCACCTAGCTTCAGCCTTCTCTGCGGCTGCGCTGACTGCGCAAAATCAGCAAGCTACTGAAAGTAGCCGCATAGAAGCTATCGACCTACTGCGGCTTGCCACAAAATCTCAGGCTGAAGACGCTCTTATCGCCTGCTTGAAGACAGAGCCCTCTGTCAAGATCCAGACTGCAGCAGTCAAGGCTCTCGCTGAGGTAGCCAGCTTTTCCTACGTGGCATCCATTCAACTTATCTGGCCGTCTTTGAAGGCCGAAGCGCGAGAGGCAGCTCTTGTGGCCATACTTTCCCGTGATGCTGGAGCACTAGCGCTATTGAGGGAAATCCAAAATCAAGGTGCAGCTAAGGTTTGGAGTCCCACCGACCTTTCTGCCTCCCAAATTCAGGCAATGGTTAACCACAAGAACAATGAGGTCGCTACTTTGGCAAAGACCGTGCTCAAATCTGTCATCCCACCCTCGAGAGAAGAGGTCACGAAGACTTATGCCCCAGCAATCGGAATGAAGGGCGATGCTCAAGCTGGCCAGAACCATTACATCTCACGCTGCATGGCCTGCCACGAGGCGAATGGCATGGGGATCGAAGTAGGTCCAAAACTCACTACAGTGAAGAACAAAGGTCGGGAGGCCCTGCTAGAAGCTATTTTGCAGCCGCACAAAGAGGTAGCCTCTCAGTATATCGCCTATACTGTGAACACAAAAGATGGCCAGACCGTGCAAGGCATCATCACAGCGGACGATGCAAGTAGCATGACCATCAAGATGATGGGCGGTGCACAGGTCACCCTACCAAGAGCGAGCATCCAGAGCAGTAGCTCAGGCGGTCAAAGTCTGATGCCCGAAGGGTTAGAAGGTGGCCTCAGTGTTCAGGATATGGCCGACTTGCTGAGCTTTATCGAAACTGTGAACTGAGCTATGTCAGGGCGTAGCGATGGGCTTGGGATTTTTCACCCGACCCAGCGGCCTAATGCCAGGAGCATCAGCCCCAGTCAGCCCTAGATCGGCCTTCATGGCTTGAGCCAACCCTTGTAGATGCTTGACCTGATCTGGGTGAGATGCGGCAAGATCTATTTGCTCTCCAATGTCAGTATCTAGGCGGTAAAGCTGGCCGCGCGACAAATGCAACTTCCATGGGCCTGCGCGCACGGCCTCCAGCTCAAAGCCCCGGTAGTAATAAAACGCGTCACGGGCGCGAAACTCGCTCTCTTTGCCAAGCAGCAAGGGTGAAAGATCTAGCCCATCGAGCTTTGTGTTTGGCAGGTTACCTCCGGCCATAGCCGCCAAGGTAGGTAGCCAATCCATGTGGGTCGTGATGGCGTTCGTAATGGTCCCTGCGGGGATATTTCCAGGCCACCACGCCAGGGTGCATACGCGGATTCCTCCCTCTAGAGTCGTCCCCTTCGTTCCGCGAAGGGGAGAATTGTCCGCCCCATGATTCACAGGGCCGCCATTGTCACTTGTAAAGATGACCAGCGTCTTTGTATCCAATTTCAAATCGCGTAGCAACTGCAGGATTTGGCCGACTGAGTCATCCAGTTCTAGCACCCAGTCCTTTTGCAGGCCAGCGCCAGACCTCCCTACGAAATCTTGATGAGGATAAAGAGGAAAGTGCACGGCACTGTGTGGCAAATAGATAAAAAAGGGACGATCCTTGTGCTCGCGGATCGTGCGCAGCGCCCTCTCTGTGTAGCGGCGAGTCATGGTCTGCTGGCCGCTGGGCAGCATCCGCTCAATCGCCCGCGTGCCTTCTACCATTGGCATAGGAGGCTGGCGGTTGCCTTTGAGGCCTGTCTCATCACCGCCGTAGTGCTTTGGGTCCACGCCTTTGCTTGCGACATCCTGATCTGTTGGAATCGGCTCTCCAAGGTTACTCTTCGCCCCATCTGAGCGTGGCCCCATATCGTTGGAATATGGAATGCCGAAATAGCGATCAAAGCCCTGGGCAGTAGGTAAAAACTCTGGCTGGTCACCCAGATGCCATTTTCCGATGCAGTCGGTCGCGTAGCCAGCCTCTTTCAGAACCTCTGCTATCGTGGTTTCCTCTGGATTTAGGCCCACGGCGCTGGCGGGAAACAACACACCTGGAATTGGTAGCACACGTTTCGGATAGCAACCTGTCATCATCGCCGCGCGCGAAGGTGAGCATACGGGAGCCGCGTAGTGGCTGCTCAATTTCATTCCCTCACGCGCCATGCGCTCCAATTGCGGTGTCGCCACCTTTCCACCAAAAGGGCTAATATCGGCATAGCCCAGATCATCAATATTGATGAGAATAAAGTTGGGGCGATCAGCAGCGATTGACTGCCCGGTCAAGGCAGCAAGCAAAAGCAGACAGGTAAAGCAAAAGGAACGCATGGGCCGCCATTAACGCGACTTAGCCCGACCTCTTGCGCAAGAACTCTATCTAACATTTCTCCTCTTAGTGGAGTAGCCTACCATCAAAGGTAGGCATATTTCAGTCACGGCCGAGCAGGCGGCGCACCTGGTCCTCCGTGTAAGCAGGGGATTTCACCTGTTCAGGTAGCACAATGAACTCTGGCGGTTTGCTGCTGCGCAGGGCATTGCGTCCACGCACATCCTCCTGGGAGCGGAAAGTTTGCCCTGCCTCACGCGCTTGGAGGGAGGCATCCCGAGACACTTGCCCAGCCAAGCGCGAATCAGAGGTCTCAAAGGCCTGATCAGCCAGCGGGGAGCGGCTTGTCGCTTCTCTGGCATTTCTGGTCCCGAGTGGACTGCGTGCATCCGCTTGGGCAAATTCGCGGGTGGAAAACTCACCTGCACGGAAAATCTCTAGATGCTCCAGTGTGCGCGTGCGGGATTGCTTGCGTGAGAGCCACCCCGCTGTGCCGTTCTTTTTGGCGATGCTCGCATCCATCGCTTTTTGATATCGGCTCTGGTAGCGCGGGTCATTTTTGTCCATCCCTTCCTTCATGGCGCGCACCGAGCGGCTGATCCGTTCATTCATGCGCATTTCCGAAAGCGGCTTGGATGATTTTTTTTCAGACGCACAGCCCGCCCCTAGCCCGATGAGCAGGGGCAGCAGGAGGAAATGGGGCCGCGCACGCATGATCCAACTCTAGAGCCGTGCCCCCAGCCGCGCAATCCTTCTCATGCACCCCCTGGCTAGGTTACAGGCTAAGGGCTTTGCGGTCTCCTGCGGCTGGGCGGCGCAGTCCTAGGGCGAGAGCTAAACAGCCTGCCACCACGCCCACAGCCAGCCAGCCAACCCAGAGGAGAGATGGCTGCATGGGGAAGCGGAACGCAGGAGACACATCTCCACCGAGTAGCAGGATGGAGCGCACCTCTGCTCCGCGTGGCTGTTGCCAGAGCAGCACATCATGCAGGCTGCCTTTTTTGACTGTAAAAAAAACCTCCTCGCAGTCAGGCTGCCAGGACCAGTCCGCCGTCATGATCTCATGCGGCTGACCATCATCTGGAGGCAAAAGCCCTGGCGGCAAAAGCTCCTGCCAGGTGCTACCGGTGTGAATCTGCAGCGTCGCCAGATCACTCAACGGTGTACTTTTCCCCCCATGCATGACCCAAAGCGCCCCGTGCAGTGCTGCGCGTGCCTCTTCCTCACTGCGCACAAGAGGGTTGGCCGCATGATCCACGGCAAAGCGGAGCCGTAGCGTGCGATCCGCCTCAGTCACTTCGGCGCGGCAGGTGATGAAAGGCATAGGGTGAGCGTCCGCCTGCACCAGCAAGCCGAAGAGCACGCACAGCAGTAGCCAGTTCTCTCCCCCGCGCGAACGAC
>JAIWOJ010000135.1 GCA_020216965.1 Prosthecobacter sp. | reverse complement strand
CAGCGAGGCCGGGTTTGAGTGGCGCGGCGCAGGCTGCTCCATGTGCCTGGCGATGAACCCTGACAAGCTGGTGGGGGATCAACTCTGCGCCTCCTCCTCCAACCGCAATTTCAAAGGCCGCCAAGGCAGCCCCACGGGCCGCACCGTGCTGATGAGCCCCGTGATGGTCGCCGCCGCCGCCCTCACCGGCAGCATCGCCGACGCGCGGGAGGTGTTCTCCATCTGATTTTTCAGAATCAAACCTTGTGGGCGAAGAGCTCCATGTGTAAATTTGGCTCTCAATTTGCTATTGCATTTTCAGTGACAGCAGCAAACCTCCGCGCCTCAACCGCGAACGCCATGGCATCCTATATTGATAAAATTCCCCTTGGTCAGGGAATCGTGAAACAGAAACTTAAAGAGTTTCCTGCCAGCGGCGTGATGTTTGACGTGCCCAATCCTGAGTCAGACATTGATCCAGATAGCACGGTGGAGGACGGGCGCAGAGCCTTTGAGCAATTTCGCAGTCTTCGAGATAAGCGGGCGCGCCTTCGCTGAGCCTCAATCCATCCAAGAAGAAGGGTTGAGATGGGCTTATTTAGCACCCAGCAGGGCTATCAAGAGGAGGATCTGACCATTGCCTTTGAGTCAGCCAAGCTGCTCGTGGACTGGTGGAATCAGGAGCACTGTGACATGTATGGCTTCAAGCTCTGCCTTTCCGTAGAAAGCCTAGAAGCCTGCTGCATCCAGGGAGTTGGGCTCTTTGATGAGGCACCGCACTACTTCGCCAGTCCCCCAGGGCCGTTCAAGCGCGTCGCCGCCTTTCTTGTGCTGGGCTGTTTGCAGCCATTTCTAGGTTTTGAACAGAACGGTCAGCTTCCCAGCAAGCGAAATGCCCTCCCTAGCAACGACTACGAGGAGCGTGTCTGGCGGGTGAGGTTCTTGCTTCAGATGCTCCCGAGTCTTTTTGCTAGGCTGCGGGTGAGGGTCAATGACTGCTGGGTCAAAGTGGAATGGAAAGGCTTTCCCACGGATCATTTCGAGCTTGAGTTTATGAACTGGCTCAAGTGGCTGGACCCGCTGAAGGAGCTGGAAGAACCCATCTCCCAGGTGACGGATTGGTCTCAGTTTCAGAAAAAGCGTCTGGCTCGGATGGTCATGGCCACGGCCTTGTCTCTGGAAGCCTCTTGCTATGCCTCCACCGCTGCCTGCGACGCAAAGCACCCGCTAATGGGGCAGACGAATGGTTGTTTTGGCAAGCTCAGCGATGAACAGGTGGAAGACTTGAGTTTTGATTTTCTGCCTGAAAACTGACCCGATGAAAAAGCTGCTCTTCCTTCTGCTGGCGGTGGTTTTTGTGCTCGCTGTGACCAATCCGAGTGAGGCGGATTTCCGTGAGCATGTGCGGCAGAGGGAGGGCATCGCTGGCACGGTGGGAATGGCGGTGGCTGACCTGCTGACGGGTGGGAAAAAGGGCGGCATTCACCGGGACAATTACCTGGTGATGAGCCGCTTTTACCTGGGCGGCGATGGTATCTTGCCGCGTGAGGATGTGGCCTGGGGGGTGGCGGGCTTTTTTTTCGAGATCAAGCGCTGATGGGCTCCACGGTGGCGAGGGCGTCCCCCAGGAAGATTTCTTCATAGGATGGCTCAAAGCTGGGCTTTGCGGCGGGTGGCCAGAACCGCCCCTCACGCAGCCTGCGCACGGCCTCGGCAGCGCAGTCGAGCGCGCGCTGTTCCCAGCCGTGGTCAAAGGCATCCCAGAGGAGGATGCCCGTGTCTTGCACGTTTTTTGGCAGGCAAAAGTAGCCGACGGCATCGACGCGCTGGCCGCGCTGGCGGAGGGCAGCAGCGTAAAGCGGGAGCTGGAGGTCCCGCCACAACCAGGTCTTTCCGTCATGCTCAAAGGTCTTCCAGACATCGCTTTCACAGAGCTGACGGCGGGCGCTGATTTTGTCGGCATGGGCCTCGCGTGGGTCACGGGCTTTGTTGGAGGTTTTGAAGTCGATCAGGCGTAGGTGGCCGCTCTTTTCATGCCGGTCCACGCGGTCGATTTTGCCTTTGAAAAGAGCTCCCTCAATCTGCAGGGGGGCTGTTTCCTCGGGCGTGCCGATCTTGAGCTCAGCGGCGTGGATCCTCCAGCCATCTAGGCGCTGGGCGGCCTCGACTTCTGCGGCATAGCGTAGGCTCTGGGTCAGTGCGTCAAATTGCAGGGTGATGAGCGGCGCGGGCCGGCGGCCAAAGAGGCGGTGCATTTCCTGGCGGGTGGCCTCAATGAGGAAATCAGCGATTTCTGGGGCGGAGGTGCTGAGTTTCATGCCGTCATGGAGGGCGAGCTGGTGAAAGGCATGGTGGGCCAGCGTGCCGTAGCCTGCGCTGTCCAGCTCTCTCCTTCCTGGATCGACCGCGGCCATGCCGAGCTCGTTCGTGCAGAAGTCGCGGAAGGGGCAGGCTAGGTAATCCCGGAGGCGGGTGGGGGAAATGGTTTCCACGGCGGGGGTGGTGAGCCTGGGGCGCAGCCGCCAGAGCAGGGTGCGTGGTGGCTCTGCTTCATGGGCGGCTGTTTCTTCTTTGGGGAAGAGGTGCTCCACGCGGCTGGGCAGCTCAGCATCTGGGCAGAGGAGCAGCAGGCGGGAGGGGCGTAGGGCATCCCCGCGTGCGCCCCATTGGCCGAAGAGAAGGTGCAGGGAACCGCTGGCCGCGCGCATCTCCGCCAGGGCGCGGAGCAGGTAGGCATCGCGGGAAAAGCGCGTGGCCTGGCAGGGCAGCCCTAGGGATTCACGCGCTTGGTCTGGCAGAAAGGGGTGGGCGGTCTGGATGCCGGGGACATGCTCCTCATTCACGCCTGTGATGATGAGATGGGGGGCGGGCTCCCAGAGCAGCTCTAGCCAGCCATGGAGCACCAGGTCCACCTCGCCGCGCGGTTCGCTCAGGGCACGGTCTTGGAGCATCTGGAGGGAAAGAGCCAGCAGCTCCCCAGCGCTGGCCTGAAGCTGAAAGCGGGAAACCTCCTCCTGCACCTCTTGGCAGACCCCCAGCCAAGCCTCCCCGAGCGACTGCAAAAGGTGGTCGCGGCGCTCATTGGGCACAAAATCACGCTCACCATAAAAACAGAGCAGCAGCTCACGCGCCGCGTCTGCGAGAGGGAGCTGCCTCATGCGGGAAAGCAGCGCTTGCATCCCATGCAGGGCCTGAGCCAAGGCGGGTTGCTTGCCAGCGTCTAGCAGCTCCAGGGCGTGCTCCAGGCTCACAGGCAGGTGCGTGGTCGCATGGTGGTCTGCCTGCTCTAGCAGGCGCAGGTGGCTGCTTTGGGTGCCCTCGGCGCTTTCGGCTGAGCTAGTCGGGTCAAGCGGCTGCCCGCGCAGCAGCCCCTGCCGCACGTCTGGCACGCGCAGCAGGCTGGCAAAGGCAGCCCAGGAGCCGCTGGTGAGGAGGGTCTGCATCTGCTCCAGCACATGCCAGAGGCCCGTCTGGGTAGGCAGCACGCCGCCAGGCTCAAAGACGCGCACGCCCTCCACGCGCAGTTTCTCAGCCAGCACGGCTGCTGATTCGGGATCACCTACCCCGATGGCCGTCCTGCCCTGGGGAGCAGCGGCGCGGATGAGGTCTAGCGTGCGGCTGGCCTGGGCGGCGAGGTCATGGCAGGCATGGATGTGCTCTTGGGGCAGGGGCAGGTGATGATCTGCCGCCTCCCCCCAGTGCCCGATGAGCGGGCGGCCAGCGGCATCAAAGGAGGCTGCCAGCTCTGGCGGCGCATGGATGCATACGGTGACGTCTAGGCCACGCTGGGCGCAGGCTGCCAGCCAGGTGCTGAGCAGCGGTGGTAGATCCGGCGCAGGCAGCACCAGCACGGCGCGGACTCCCTCTGGCAGCACGGGGGCTGCGGCGGTATCCCGCTTGGCAGACTGTGGCTCGGCCAGCCCTTCCTCCGTGAGGTGCTTGAAAAAAGCAGACTCTAGCCGTGCGAGGTCGCGCCAGCGGGCGGCATCCCTTTCCAGGCGTTCGGCGGCCTCGGCAAAGGTGAGGCCACCTGCCCCGAGCAGGCTCTTCAGTTCAGCCAGTGCGGCAGCCATCTCCTGCTCCCAGGACCAGCCGCGCAGCTCTGGCAGGGTGGGAAAAAGCGCCGTCAGTGCCTCGATCGGCACCGTTTGCAGCGCCCGCTGCCAGGCCATCTGGCACTGGAGGCGCGTGGCGGTGGGCTGGGAGCTACCTGGGGGAGAAAGGGCCATCTCTGGCGTCCACACCCAGGGGATAAAGGCACCGCTGCCCTGCACCGCCGTGGCACGGGCCAGCGCTTCTTTGAGCCGCCTGCCAGCCTCCATGCTGGGCACCAGCAGCAGCACCCCGGACAGGTCCAGGGCACCATGCTCAGGTTGCCAACCCCGCAGCAGATGGGCCACGGCTTTTTCCAGCACCGGGGCATCCCAGGACCAAGTCAGTTTTTTCATGGAGTCAGGCATAACAAAACGGGTGGGTAAGCACGGCGGGGAATCATCAAGAATCATCAAGCTAGGTCGAGCGCGCCAGAGGGGGTGCCCTCAGCCTGCACCGCTTGGAGAAAGGCGGCCTCTGCCTCCACACGGGCTAGGGGCGTAGCCAGCTTCAGCGCGGCCTTTTTCCACAGATCAAAGTGGCGCGCGTAGGCCGCGAGGTAGTTCTTCAGGACATCAGCCTCCACCCTCTGCGGCTGCACGGCGGCAGTCTCGGCATCGACAAACTCACAATCTCCCCGCCAGCCGGGCGCGGCCTCCTCAGCACACCAGGGGGCAAAGACGACCCCGCGCCCCTGGTGCTGGCCCAGAGCCATGAGCAGAGGCTCAGGCTCACCTGGGAAGAGCAGATCACTGATCAAAACGCGCAGCGAACCTGCCCGCAGGGGCAGCCGGGAGAGCGCGGGCGGCAGCTCAGCGCCGCTGCTCGGCATCTCCCCTAGACGGAGAGGCCAGCGTCCTGAGCACAGCGCTTCCAGCTCCAGGGGATAGAAAGCTGGCCCGCGCACCGCATAGGCGCGCACATGGGCAGAAGAGGCCAGGGCAGCCTCTAGGCAAAAGGCCAGCAGCTCCAGCGTGCGCTGCTGCTTTGCCGGATAGGCAAACATGGAGGCGCTGGCATCCAGCACCAGATCCACCAGCGGACGCACCTCCTCCTGATAGAGCTTCATCGTGTAGTTCCCAGTGCGGGCGTAGGCTTGCCAGTTGATCTGGCGGGGATCATCCCCCGGCAGGTAAGCGCGCTGGTCATGAAACTCCAAACTACTGCCCGCCCCCTTCCCGGCCATGCCGCCCGCATTTCCGCGCCAGCGGCGGCGGCGTAGCGGCAGCCGCAGTACCTGCGCCCAGGCGCGTGCCTGCGCCTGGATGTTTAGCAGCTCACTGGGCTCCACATTCATGATCCGAGGGGGCGGCCCGCTAGCGTGCGTTGGCGCACCGTTTCATACAGCACCACGGAAACCGCCGTGGAAAGGTTCAGGCTGCGCGTCCCCAGCATCGGGATGTGCAGAGACTCGCCCAGCCCGAGGATGGAGGGCGGGATGCCGCGCGTCTCAGGGCCATAGACGAGGAAAATCTCAGCCGCGCGGGTGAGGTCACACTCCCAATAAAGGCGGCTACCCTGCACCTCCACCATCTTCAGGCAGGCCGTCTTTCCCACCCCCTGGTAAAAATCCTCCCAGCCCTCCCAGACGCGCACATCGACTTCATGCCAATAGTCTAGCCCCGAGCGCTTCAGGTAGCGATCCTCCAGACTAAAACCCAGCGGCTTGATCAAATGCAGCCGCGCTCCCGTGGCCAGGCACAGACGCCCCACCGCGCCCGTATTGTGCGGGATCTCTGGCTGGTAGAGCACGATGTGGATCATCACCGCCCTCCGGGTGTCGATCCAGGCTCCGCGCGGAACAGATGCGCACCGTCAAACTTCTCATCTGGGCGGAAGAGCCAACCTGGGGACGTGTCCTTCACCTCATAACGCTGGAGCACAAACTCTGGCAGCACCATGTTGCTGTTCGGGTCATACACCTTGCGGCCAGAGAAGTATCCCCACAGTCGGTACTCCGTATTGTGATCGTAGCCATAGGCTGGCGTGTCCCCCTCAGGCATCTCTGGGTAGCGGTCAGGCTGGCGGGTCAGGCGCTCGCTCATCACCACCAGGCGTGAGCGGTCCCAGCCCTCCCCTGGGCGGCGCACATAGCCCCAGAAGTGCGTCTTATCGATGTGGAACCTACGCCCGATGTAGTAATCCCCACGCGGCTCAGCCGCGATGGCCAGACGGCGATACTCCACCTGCTGCTGCTGCGCAGGAGAAAGCCCACCCGTCTGACAAGAGGCGAGCAGCAGCACGGGCAAGAGAAAGAGCGGCGAGGCAAAACGGAACATGAACATCAGCGCCTGAGTCTGGAAAGACCCGCGTGCCACGCAAGCAGGAACGGCAAACCCAGATTTCGCGCTGCCAGGTCACTGAAGGGAAGGAAAGCGGAGGATGGAGGGTAGAAGATGGAGGATGGAGGGATAGAAGGTGGAAGATAGAGGATGAGGTTGGACTAAAAGGTGCGCCATGAAAGGCGCGGCAGCGTCTTGGAGTGCGC
>JAIWOJ010000134.1 GCA_020216965.1 Prosthecobacter sp. | reverse complement strand
TGCCTGATTACGCAAAAGCGGCTGAAGCCAGAGCTCCAGCCGCTTCCTTTAGCGCCACTCAATTCACCTCAATCCGTCGTGGTTGGGTGGAGGGCTTCAGGGGCAGGGTCAAAGTCAGCACACCATCCTCAAGGCTGGCAGCTAGCTTCTCCTCATCCACCTGGGCATTGATGCGCAGGTGCAGTTGGTAGGGCTGGGCGCTGAGCTCCTGATGCAGCATTTTCCAGCTAGCAGGCTGCTCGGTGGCGCGCTCGCCACGGATGGCTAGCACGTCATCATGGAACTCGATATTGACCGCATTTTTGGAGACCCCAGGCATGTCCACACGGACGACAAAAGCGTCGTCACGGCGGGCCACGGTGTAGCGGGGCTTTTGGGGGGATTCAGGGACGGTGGCCGCCTGTTGGGCGGCAGGGGTGGGGCAAGTCGTCGTCATGGCGTTGGATTGTTATTAAAGTGGGTTTCAGGATGAATGGGCTGGATGGATTAGTTCACGGAGATGAGGCGGGGTTTGCGCTTCTCCTGCTTGGGCAGGGTGATGGTCAGAATACCGTCCTCAAGCTTGGCGCTGATGGCATCATCCTGCACGCTGTCTGGCAGGGTGATGGAACGGCTGAGGGTGAAGGTGGACTGGGTATCACCTTCCTTGTCGTGGCGTTCGGCGGAGACGGCGAGCACGCCATCACGCACCTCGACCTTGACGCCATCCTTCTTCACGCCGGGCACTTCAAAGCGGGCGTAGAAGTTGTCGTCATCTTCACTGAGATCCATCGCCAAGCGGCTAGCCATGGCGGTGGACACAGGGAAAAAGTCCTCAAACAACTGTGCCATGGCAGGAAAACCTGAGAATGGCTGACGGAAGAGAGGACTGAGATCGGCCATGCGGCCAAGGTTCAGAGTCGGGGTGTAACGAGCGAGTTTCATGGGATGTAGGTTTTTGGGTTGAGTTGGTTTTTAACCGCTATCTAGAGATGGCATAGCTCGTGCCAGATCGAAGATTTTTTCATTAATCTATTGATAATGAATCATTTATATGAATCGAAAAAGAACCCCAGAGCCGGGCATATTGTGCAAATATGTCTATATTGGATTTACAAACTTTCTCAAAATGAGTCATAGTGACTCATCGGCAAACGATCCCTCACTCTCCCCTGTTGGTGGCTTGGGGCTCCATTCTGCCCGATTTCCATGGCTTCAGGGCATTGCCATTAGGCCATCCGGTGCCATGGTTCCGGGCTGATGAGTTTCCCTTCTGATTTGTTGGCCCTGGTGGGCCGTGTGGCGCTGCATTTTCTGTCCTATCTGGGGCAGTTGGCTGCGCTTGCGGGCGAACTTTTGACGGCGCTGCGCTCTGGGGTTTGGCGGCTGCGGCTGGTGGCACAGCAGATCGTGGCGATCGGTTACGGTTCCCAGGGGGTGGTGATCGTCACGGGTGCCTTTACCGGGGCGGTTTTCACCTTTCAGACCTATGCAAAATTCAAAGACTTTGGCGTCGAAACGACCGTGGGTGCCGTGGTCTCCGTCGCCCTCTGCCGGGAGCTAGGTCCCGTGCTGGCGGGGCTAATGGTGGCCGGGCGCGTGGGAGCAGCGATGGCGGCAGACATTGGCACCATGAAGGTCACGGAGCAGGTAGATGCCCTGCGTGTGATGGGCGTGCATCCGGTGGATTACCTGGTGCTGCCGCGTTTTTTGGCGATGATGATCTCTATGCCCTTCCTGGTGGCTGAGAGCATCTCCTTTGGCCTCGCGGCGTCTTATGCCGTCTCCAGCCTGGGCTACCAGATGCCTACGGCCTGGTATCTGACCCACATGATTGACCACACCAACATGGAGGATTTATCGATCGGCATGATCAAGGGCTTTGTGTTTGGGATGCTCATCACGCTGATTTCCTGCCACCAGGGGCTGGCGGCTGAAAATGGGGCAGTGGGGGTAGGGGCAGGCACGACGCGAGCGGTGGTGATCTCTTCCCTGGTGCTGCTGGTGGTAAATTTTTTCCTCTCCATCCTCTTGAACTACGTCTTTCCCATCGGGACGACTTAAGCCGCCATGCCTGCCCCTACCTCCAACCCAGCCCTGGCTCCTGCGGACGATGTTTTCATCGAGCTGCGCGGGGTAAAGAAGCGCTTTGGCACCCAGGAGGTGCTGCGGGGGATCGACCTCAAGCTCTGCCATGGGGAGACCCTTTGCGTCATCGGCCCGAGTGGCGAGGGCAAGACAGTGATGATGAAGCACGTCATCGGCCTGATCAAACCCGATGAGGGAGATGTCTTTGTGGACGGCATGCACGTCAATGCGCTGAAGGAGCGCGAGATGGCACCTATCCGTAAAAAAGTGAGCATGCTTTTCCAGGGGGCAGCGCTCTTTGACAACCTGACCGTGGAGGAAAACGTGGCCTTTCCCCTCATTGAGCGAGGGCTGCGGGACAAAAAAGAAATCCGCCGCCGTGTCATGGAGGCGCTCCAGGCAGTGGACCTAGATCAGCACGCCCACAAATACCCAACCAACCTCTCCGGCGGCATGAAAAAGCGCACCGGCATCGCCCGCGCCATCATCGACCGTAGCGAGTGCATACTCTACGATGAGCCGAACTCCGGCCTGGACCCCATCGGCTCAGACATCATTGATCAGATGATCCTGCGCATGCAAAAGCGCTTCGGCGTCACCTCCATCATCGTCACGCATGACATGCGCAGCATTTTCAAGATCGCCAGCCGTATCGCCATGCTCTATCGTGGTGAATTGCGCTTCCTCGGCACGCCAGACGAACTGCGTGCCACGGATGACGAAATCGTCCACAATTTCATCAATGGACGCTCCGACGTCACCTGCTGACGGCTCGCTTCCTCTACTTCCCCTATTTTTACCATCATGATTGACCGGGATAAGAAAACTGAAATGCTCGTCGGGCTCTTCGTGCTCGTCGGCCTGCTGCTGCTAGGCGGGCTGATCCTCCAGTTCGGGCGCGTGCGTGAGATCTTCAAAGACACCTACACGCTCCGGGTGGCCTTTCCGAATGCCTCAGGCATCAAAGAGGGTTCCCCCGTGTATTTGGGGGGCTCTCGCGTGGGCAAGGTGAACCGTAACCCCGTGCTGAACGCCACCTTTACCGGCGTCATCATCGACCTCGAGATTTTTAAGGAGGTGATGATCCCAGCAGACGCCACCTTTAGCATCGGCTCTGCGGGCCTGATGGGAGATGCCCTGGTGGAGATCAAAAGCACGGGCAAGGAGACCAAGGACTTTATCCCCCATGACCGCAAGGATATCATCGTCGGCGCACAGACGGGGGGGCTCTCCGATCTGCAAAGCCAGGCTGAGGTCGTCGCGAAAAAGGTGGACCTTGTGCTCGACGATGTGCGCACGGCTCTGACGGATGTGAAGGGAGCGATGGAAAAGATTAACAAAGACGCACTCTCTGACAGCACGCTGGGTGATTTCCGCCAGAGCATGGAGCATCTGAATAAAATGATGACCCGTGTGGATGAGAAAGTACTGGGTGATGACAATACAGCCAACCTGAAGGCTGCCCTGGCCGATATCAAAGACGCTGCTGCTAGCTTCAAAAAAAGCGCGCAAAATCTCGAAGAGTCCACCCAGCGCCTCGGGCCGATGTTTGATAAGCTGGACCCCGCCATCGCCAAAGCAGACAAAGTCATGGCCACGGCTGATGAATCCCTGCAATCCATCAAAAAAGCTGCGGATAGCTTTGCCGCTGCGGCGCGCAATATCACGACCGGAAAAGGGCTACTTGGCGCTCTGATGAACGATGCGGAACTGAAAGATGAGTTCTCTGACCTGATCTCTAACCTGAAGCGCAACGGCGTGATTTTTTACCGGGACAATGCGGACAAGGCCAAGCCAGCCGCGCCGACAGCCCCCAGCGCTGAGCCAAAACGAAAAACCGTGTTTGGCAGCCGCTGACTCCCCAGCCCCCTGCGTGGATTCGGGATTGATGATTGCCGAAGCGAGGCTGATCCGCTATCTGCGCTGAATTGCGCTTTCTCCCGATGAAGCCTCCCGCTCTTGCCCGCACTGCCCGTGCTCTCTTTTTGGCCTTGCTGACCATCGCGAGCGCCTGCCCCGCTCCAGCAGCTAGCCCCGATGAGCAGGCACGCTACCTGGCTGGCCTCGACCTAGGTGGCACCAGCCTGGAGCCGCTCTCGAGAGAGGATGCTTGGCTGCGCCATGCGGCGGATTTTCAGAAAGCCTGGGTGGATGTGGAGCAGCGCCAACTGGGCCCCATCCGCGCCTGGATGCCCCAGGCGCTGGGCTACATGCACGCGGACCCTAGCCCACTGGTGTATTTCTTTAGCGGGCCTGACATGCTCTATGCACACGCCTTTTTCCCCCAGGCAGAGACCTATGTGCTATGCGGGCGCGAGCCTGTGGGCACAGTGCCAGATGTGGCCGCCATGCCCGCCGGGGTGCGCGCCGCCGCGCTGGCAAACCTGCGCAAGTCCCTGAACGCGATCCTGAGCTTCAGCTTTTTCATCACGGCGGACATGAAAAACGACCTCACGGCCACGCAGCTCAGCGGTACGCTGCCGGTGATGATGCTCTTCCTGGCACGCTCCGGCTGCCGGGTGGAGGAGGTGGAACTCGTCAAACTGGATGCCAAAGGTGCCCTGACGCAGGAAAAATCCAAGACACCCGGCGTGCGCGTGGCCTTTACTGGCATCTCAGGGAAACGGCAGACGCTGTATTACTTTACCACCGACCTATCGAACTGGGGCATCAAGGACAATCCGGCCTTTGTGGAATTTTGCCGTGCCCAGGGTCGTGCCAATGCCCTGGTCAAGGCAGCGAGTTACCTGATGCACTTGGATGAGTTCAGCACGGCCCGCGATTACCTGCTGAACAACACCCGCAACCTGATCCAGGATGATAGCGGCATCCCCCTGCGTTTTTTCAAGCCCGAAGCCTGGATCCTCAGCCTCTACGGCAACTACCCAGGCCCGATTGACCTTTTCAAAAAACATGACCAACAAGACCTGCGCGCGGCCTTTGCCAGAGAAAAGGCGGGGGATCTGCCCTTTGGCTTTGGCTACCAGTGGCGGCCTGGCATTTCCTCCCTGATCGCAGGCACGGCGCTGAGCTCGGTGCCCAAGGCCGCCGCTGTGGCCGAACCAGTGGATGAGGATGCCCCCACCCCGGTGTCAGCACCGCCGACGCCTGAGGTCATTCCTCCAGCAGCCCCCGGGCAATGATGCGGTCCACAGGGTTAAAGTCATCCGTGAAGAGCTGTCCTAGGCGTGGAAGCTGGCTCGCTGGCACATGGGTGCGCACGAGGCGCTCCTGCCAGCTCCCCGTGGGATAGTAGCGGTCCGTCAGGAGGGGTTTCCAGTCCTGCCGTGAAGCTAAGATGATGACGTTTTGTGTCATCTGGCGCGGCCCCTGCACGGCAAAAACCTCCAGGTGGGGGAAAACCGCGCGCAGCGTGGTGAGCAGCCCAGCCAGAAGCTCGCCGCGCGGCCCCTGCACCGCACTGATGGCGTTCATGACAAAGATACCCTCTGGGGTGAGATGATCGGCAATGAGCTGGAAAAACTCCTGCGTCACGAGGTGCGCTGGAATGGAGCGCACCCCGGCGTAGGCATCGCCAAAGATCATATCCCACTTTTGCTCATGCCGTTCATGGAGGAAGCGGCGTGCATCTCCGGCGTGGGCCCTCACACGCGGGTGTTCGTCTAGCTTAAAGAAACGCCGACCTACCTCGATGACCTCAGGATCAATCTCCGCGACATCGACCGTGGCTTGAGGGAACTCGCGTGATAGCGCCTCAGGCATCCCAAACGCGCCCGCCCCGATGAAGAGCGCGGCACGCATCTCGGGCTTTTCTTTCAGCAGCGGCAGCCGCCAGTAGTGCTGGTAGTCCATGACCAGGGAGCCATCTTCCGGGTTCATGGCTCCTTCGGCGGTGGAGTCTAGCTTCAGCAGCCGCTGCTTGTGCGGGCTGGTGCCTGTTTCAGAGACCTCGATGCGGTGGTAAAAGGAGTCCCGCACATACAGCACATCCTTCGCAGGTTGCTCGTTGGCCATCGCCACGCTAGTCAGGCCGATGATGGCCAGGGCAGTCACCTTTGCCAGTGCCTTCGCCCCTGCCCGGTCTAGCACCAGCGCCAGCACGGCCAGCAGGGTCAGCAGCAGGGCACAGCCCGCAAAGATGCCGCGCACGCCAAAGTGGGAGAGCAGCACAAAGCCAGAGAGAAAGGTGCCCGCAAAGCTGCCCAGGGAGCCCAGCATGGAGATGGTGCCCGCCGCCGCGCCGACGTGCGTGTCCTTTTGCGTCAAGCTGTAAAGCCGCACCGCCGCAGGTGAAACGGCACCGAGCAGCGCGCCAGGCAGGGCAAAGAGGAAAAGCGAGATCAAGATGGAACCACCAATCATCCCACTGGCGGCAAACTGCTGCCCAAATCCCAAGTGCAGCACAGGGATCAGAAAGGTCAGCAGCGAGGCCCCAGCGAGCAGCCAACCCAACAGGCTAAGGCGCGGAAAGCGGTCCACCAACCTGCCCCCGAGGAAGCCACCCGCGCTGAAGGCGATGAGGATGACGCCGATGAG
>JAIWOJ010000133.1 GCA_020216965.1 Prosthecobacter sp. | reverse complement strand
GCCATCAAGGCCGCCGCCCCCCTTCGTGGTCAGCAGGAGAGCCTGGCGAAAGAAATCGCAGCCCAGGAAAAAGCCCATGCAGAGAAAATGGCGATCCCCGCCGTCCTCGAGGCAGATTTTGCCGCCAAAGCTAAGCCCATCCAAGAACAGATCACTGCCCTGAAAGCCGGGCTGCCACCCTTGGAAAAAGCCTTTGCTGAGGCCAGGGCCAAACTAGAGGCTGAAGTGAAGCTCATTGAGGCGAAAAAAGCCGAAGTCGCCCAAGCCAGCGAGGCTCTAGAAGCCACGAAGTCCAAAAAAGCTACCGCCGAGGCAACTCTAGCTGCCGCCGAAAAAGACCAGCCGGTGCGTGATAAAAACCTTGCGGAAATCCAGGCTGAGCTTGCCAAATTAGAGCCACAACTAGAGCCCCTGCGTGCCAAGGTTAAGCAACTGGAGGCTCAGTATTTCACCATGTTGCCCAAGTGACGCCTGCCATTCCCAAGGCTAGTTTTTCCCCGTTTGCTGCCGCCTGCCTTTTCGCCCTGCTGGTCTGCTTGGCACCATGGACTAGCCTGCACGCGCAGGCGGGGCTAAAGATCCAGCTCGTGGCGGAGGAGACCGCCATCGTCCCAGGCAGACCTTTCCGGCTCGGGCTATTCATCCAGCATGAGCCCGGCTGGCACACCTACTGGCGGCATCCGGGCATCGTCGGGGTGCCTACCACCATGCAGTGGCAGCTCCCCCCTGGTTTTATTGCAGGCCCGCTCGAGTATCCTGAGCCTGAGGCCACGCTGATGTTTCAGATCAAGGCCCAAGGGTATGAGCGTGATCTTCTGCTCCAGACCGAAATCACACCACCGGCTGACCTACGCCCTGGCAGTCGCGTGACCTTGGGAGGAAGAGCCGCCTGGATGTGCTGTGGCAAAACCTGTCACCCAGGCACGCGAGCGTTGGAAATCAGCCTCAGCGTCGCTGAAAAATCCCAGAAGGATGCGCGCTGGGCCCCCATCTTTGCCAAGGAACGGCAGGCGATGGCCAGGGCCTCCGATGCCTGGGCTGCCGAAGCTGAAGAGTCAGGGATGCAGGTGCGCCTCATCCTGCGCCCCACCCAGTCAAACGCGCGCCGGTTTTCTCCCCACGAAGAAGCCCGAGTGATTTTTTTTACCGAAGATGGCTGGATCAACAGTGACCAGGAGCAAAAGCTGACCGTGAAACCGGACGGCAGCCTGATCCTCGACCTCGTGCGCGCAGAGGTATTCTTGGGTGGGAGCAGGCCAGAACGGCTGCATGGGGTGGTGCAGAGAGAGGGTGGGTGGCATCTGGATGGCTCCCTGCGCAGCATGACAATTCAGCCCTTGCTAAGACGCTGACGTTGCTGTCCGTTCTCCAGCCGGAGATTATCCCCCCAAAAAACTCACACCCATGAAAGGCATTCTGGCTCTCATCATTGCCGCCGCTATTGGCTATCTCTCTTATCAGTATGTTTATCCCGTTTTGGCGGGTTACATGAAGTTTGAAAAACGCAAAAAGCAGGAGGTGGTCATCGCACCGCCGCCTGAGCCGGTGAAAAAGCCCGAGGTCGTCGTCGAGCCACCGCCCATGCCCAAGGAAGAAGTGAAGCCTGCCATGGAGCCGCCGAAGCCAGCACCACCGCCCATGGTGGTAGAGGCACCCAAGCCTGTGGTGGACCCGAACGCCTTTGTGCCCCCGCCGATGCCCAGCATGGAAGAACTGACCCGTGGCTGGACCATGATCCCGCCGAATGCCTTTAAGCCGGCTCGGCAAGTGACCCTGAAGCGCGATCTAGAGCTAAGCCTCAGGATGGGCGCAAACTCCGCCAAGACTTCCGTCAAGGCGGGCGGCAAAATGTTTGCCGTCGGGCATGATAGCAATGGCCTCATCGTCGCGCCCTCTCCTGACTCTCCCATGCGTGGCGTGGTGGCCTTGGATGATACGGATTTGAAGGAGACGCTCACCGCTTGGTACGAGAATTGGAAAGTGGGCGAGCTGGCCCGCCTGAAAAAAGCTCACGAATACCGCCTCGCCGCAGCCGAGGCAGCGAAAAACGCTCCCGTCGTTGCCAAGGGGGCCGCTGGCAATGACAAGCCCGTGCGTGACAAAGATGGCTCTTATCCTCTGCTAGTCGCCAGCATGAAGTCTGGGCAAGTCACCGAGATCAAACTAGATACCATCAAGGAGTGGGGTGAACCTGTTCTGGAGGGGGATGTCTGGAAGATCAATGTGAAGTATGAGACGATGACCATGTTTGGTAAGTTCGACACCGAAGCGCAGGCCCAGATCAAGAATGGTGTCGTCCAGCAGTGGATTTACACAGGTTCCGGCGAGGTAGTGCCTTGATCCGGTTGCCGAAGTTTCCACATCACAAGGGCAAAGTCTCTCCCTGAGAAAAGCGCATTATCCGGCTCAGATCAGGGCCGCTCGTGGCGTGCCTTTGCTGCTAGAGCAGCGGGTGCATCGCTGAATTTCTTCTCTGACAAGATTTTCTCGATCAAGCGGCTAGCTTCTCTCTGTTGGCCCTCCTTTTGCAGCAGAACCGCCTGATAGAGGAGCACGCGGGCCTGGTCTGCGGCAGTCTCATACAGCGTCGCTGCGTGTTCGAGCAGGTCGATCGCCTCTGCATTGCGTCCCTCACTGGCAGAGAGCAGCGCCGTCAGCTCCAGCAGGTGTGGGCGATGGCGGCTTTCAGCCAGCTCCGTCAGTGCCTTTTTCAGCCCTAGGCTGCCTTGCGCCTTGAGCCGCATCGCCAGTCCCTGGTAGAGGGCGTAATCGCGGCCAGAGCCTTCTTGACCCATGGTGGCACCAGGGCCGCGTGCATAGGGACGGTAGAGGGGATCTCCGCAGACCACATTCATCCAGGAAAGCACGGGGGTCGCATTCCAGGCGGCCTCAGCCACGGTGTAGCCCTCTAGCAGGCGCTTATTCAGGATGTCAAAATGCACCGTCAGGCTCAGATAGGGCTCAAAGACATTCCCTAGCGCCACAGCGGCACCCTTTTTCAGCAGAGGCCCTACCCAATGACGGTCGGGCGAGCGGATGGCCGCAGCACTGTAGCTGTGCAGGTGGCAGGCTACCGCACCCGGCATGAAGCGGAAAGAGGGGCTTGCGAGCGCCCCGCTGGCGTTGGTCGTGTACCAGCCATAGTAAAACGCGGTATCTGGCAGCGGCCAGTGATCGGGGATCAGAGATTCCTCTTTATCGATAAACACCGGCACACCGCTTTCGCGAAACAGGATGGCACTGCGGGCCAGCCAGTCCTCTCCTTCTTGATAGGCACCGGTTTTGAGCGCTAGATCAATGACAGCCCGGCCACGCAGCCCCTCCTGCTCCGCCTGCAGGGCATCATCGATCATGTGCCGGACGGTTTCTACATCGGGGCCATCAAGCCGAGCCACCAGTAGCATCCCAGGTGCCCCCTGAAAGATCTGAAAGCGCATGTCTTGGTCAAAGTAAGGATTGCGCAATGCCCCTGCCAGCTCGGCACGTGGCAGCCCCAGGGTGCATAGCTCACTGTCAACACTGGCCTCATCCTCCTTGGCGGTGGCTGGCTTATCTTGCTGCCGCCGCACCTGGAAAGGCACACCGCGCATCAGACAGAGGATGCGCACGCCAGAGTCACTGACCATCATCGCCTGCCTGGGGCGGGCGGAGATGGGGTCCGAGATTTCCGTCTGTGTCAGTTTCCACCATCCTTGGCGGATGAAGGTCTCAAACAGCGGCTTGCGCAGGAGGCGATCAAATTCCTCGCGCGAGATGCTATCCGTCTCCGGTAAGTCCAGGCCCACCACACGCTCAGCCGGGATGCCGCGCTTTTGGGCATAGTAGCGCGCTAGCTCTTCTGATTGTGCAAAGTTTTTGCTAAACACGACGACCGTCTCGCCGGGGAGGTCCGTGCGGGTTTCTTCCGGCAAGGTCTGCGCCATTAGTTGGCAGCCCCCAAGCCCAGCCCAGCCTAGGAACCACCGCACCAGCCTGAGATGCAGGGTTTGGCAGGAGGGAAAGACGGGCATGGGGAAGATTCAGGCTATTCCCAGCACAATTCCAGCCCATCATACGCGATGCGCACGCCCTCGGGCAGTTTAGGTTCCTCACGCGCGTGCAGGATTTCGCACTGGAGGTGGGTGAAAAATGTCCTCCGGGGCTGCACTGAGCCATGCACCGCCAGCGCCTCCGCAAACGTCATGTGCGTGCTATGCTCTGTGTGCCGCAGGGCATCGATGATCAGTGTGTCCACGCCCTGGATGGCCTCCAGGCTCTCCGGCAGCAGCACCTTGGCATCTGGGATGTAGGCGCAGAGCTTGCGCCCACGCCGGGAAAAAAGGTAGCCGATGCACTCCACCTTGCCGTGCAGCACGGGCAGGGGCGTCACCTGCGTTTCACCCAGGTGAAAAGGGCCGTGGATGGGCTTCGGGAAAGGCTTCAGGTAGCCTCGATAGCGGTTTTCCCCATTGAAGGCATAGAAAAACATGCGCTCCAGCACGGCCAGGCAGGAGGGCAGGGCATGAATCGGAATAAATGCCTCTGCCGGGATGGTGAAGCGTCGCAGTTCATCGAATCCCGTCACATGATCCATGTGGGGATGGGTAAAAAGCGCCGCGTCTAGCTTTCGGATGCCTGCCCGTAGGCATTGGGTGCGAAAGTCCGGCCCAGTATCGACCACCCACGCCATCTCTGGCGTGCGCATCCAGACGCTGGAGCGCAGCCGATTGTCCCTCGGGTCAGGGCTCCGGCAGGTCTCGCAATCACACCCGATCATCGGCACCCCCACTGAGGTGCCAGTGCCGAGAAAGGTGAGCGCGAGGTCCGCCATGATCCTCCCAGAAAACGCATATCAGCCCAGCGCGGCCAACATTTCTTTCAGCTTCGCGGCCTTCTCCTGCCAGTCGGCCTCCCGCTGTTTGTGCTCATCCAGCACTTTTTGCGGGACTTTGGAGGTGAAGTTTTCGTCCGCCAGCTTGGCGCGCACTTTTTCCAGCTCCCCGGCCACTTTGGCCAGTTCTTTGGAAACACGCGCGCGCTCGGCTTCTACGTCGATCAGGCCATCGAGCGGTAGGAAGATGGTGCCTAGCGGCGTCAGGGCGCTGGGGGTGCCTTTGGTCGGCGTGAAGGTAGCATCTACCTCCAGCGGCTCGGCATTCAGCAGGATGCGGATCACTTCGATCTCATGGGCGGGCAGCTCCTGGTTCGGTTTGAGGACGAAGCGGACCTTCTTGTTAATGTTGAAGGTGCTTTTCAGGCCGCGGCCCAGCACGACGGTCTCATACTTATCATTCGCGGCTTTTTCATCCTCAGGCAGGATGCCGAAGTGGGCGAGTTCGTCCTCCGTGAGTGGTTTCGGCCACGGGGCGAACATGATGCTCTTGCCGCCCTGGTTCTCCGGCATGTCCTGATTGTAGCCCATGCCATGCCATAGCTCCTCCGTGATGAAGGGCAGGAAGGGATGGAAAAGGCGCAACGTGTGCCCGAGAACGAAGTCGATGACAGCGAGGGTGTTGGCGCGGCGTGTGGAAGCGACGCCCTCGTCGCTTCTGCCGGTGTTAGCGGTGCCCCCGCCGCTACGATCTTGGAGAATGGCCTTCGACGCCTCAATATACCAGTCACAATACTCGCTCCAGAAGAAGCGGTAGAGCGTGGCCGTGGCATCGCTGAAACGATACTCATCCAAAGCGGTGCTGACTTCAGTGATGGCAGCGTTGAGGCGCAGCAGGATCCACTTGTCGTCGCTGCTCAGCAGCGCGGGGTTGATTTCCTGCTCACGAGGCGGGGGTGCCTCGGGCACCGGCAAAAGCGACGAGGGCGTCGCTTCCACGTCCTGCATCTGGCGGAAGCGGGCGGCGTTCCAGAGCTTGGTGCAGAAGTTGCGGCCGAGCTCGACGTTCTTTTCGTCGAAGCAAATGTCCTGGCCCAGCGGGGCGCTGCGCATGATGCCAAAGCGCAAGGCATCCGCGCTGTAGTTGGCGATGAGCTCCAGCGGATCGGGCGAATTGCCTAGCGATTTGGACATCTTGCGGCCCTGCTTGTCGCGGATGATGCCGGTGAAATAGACGTTCTTGAACGGCATCTCGCCCATCCACTCGAAGCCCGCCATGATCATGCGGGCGACCCAGAAGAAGATGATGTCCGGCCCCGTGACGAGATCGGTCGTGGGGTAAAAGGCCTTCAACGTGGAGGTCTTTCCGGCCATCCCATCGTGGCGAAGGGCCACAGCCAGGAGGAGAACCAGGTGTCGAGGACGTCGGGGTCTTGTTCCCAGTTTTCAGGATCGGCGGGAGGTTCGACGCCACAGTAGATGTCTGATCCGTCGGATAGGACTGACCTGTCGGACCCCTTTTTATACCACACCGGAATCCGATGCCCCCACCACACCTGGCGGCTGATGCACCAGTCCTGCAGGCCGGTCATCCAATGGTCATAGACCTTCGCCCAGCGGTCGGGGTGGAATTTCATCTCGCCATTGGCCACGACGGCCTGGCTTTCCTTCACGCTCGGGTATTTGAGGAACCACTGCTCGCTCAGGCGGCTCTCGATGGGCACGTCGGCACGCTCGGAGTAGCCGAGGTTGTTCTGAT
>JAIWOJ010000132.1 GCA_020216965.1 Prosthecobacter sp. | reverse complement strand
CATCTGGTCAGGCGTAGCCTACGGCGCGGCGCTGCTCATTTTGGCTGTTACGACGTATTGAGGCGGATTCCAAAATTATCAGTGATGCAGACACTCATGTCTGCACGGAACGTGGCTTCACTGTTTTGGTCTAGATACCGCCTTCCAAGCTACCAATGCTAATCTACCTAATGCCGGTAAGTTGGCGGAGGATAAAAACCACCCAAAAGTTAGTAGGTTCTTTTTTCTCTTGTTCAGTTGCAATGCAGGCATGTTTGTCACGGGGCAGTGGCCTGAAAGTGCATCGCATCTCGGCCCCAAAAAGCTCCTGCCGGCGTCCAGCCTTCTGCGGCAAAGCATTCCATCACCTCTAGCGGCATCACGGCACGCGTGGGCCAATGGGTCTGATTGCCATTGCGAGCCGCGTCAAAGTCAATCGCGATTGCCCAGGAATGCATCGACCACGCCGTGGAAGAATTCCGCATGAGGCGCGGGTTGTAGAGGCCATCAAAAGTCAAAATGCCTGCAGCACGCCGCTCTTCGGTGGTCGGAAAAGCCTGTGCCAGCCTGTTAAACACCCGCAGAAGTGAATCTGCGCAGCGCTCATGCACACGCAGGCTGCGTTTGGGTGAATTTTCAAAATAGACGGTGAAGGGGAGCTGAATTGTCCGCATGGGGGGCGTGTAACCGTTTGGCACTCCATGTGGACCGTAAAATTGAGTCACATTTGCCTGGGGAGGAAAAGGATGTGGGGTGGGCATCATCTGCCTCAGGTAACGCTGACAGGCGGCGATGCTTTGAGGCCCCCAGAATCCGTCCGGGGTCGTTCCAATCTTGGTCTGCATGGCGATGATTTTGTCTCGTGTCATATGGCTTGGGGTTGAGGTTCCTAACGGGTAAGGCGGTCAACGATGGATCAAATGCCTAGCGGCTTTTGCCGAGGTCAGTCTCCTAGTTTGTCGATCTTGCCGCTGGTTTCAGACACGCTGTCCAGCAGCTTCTGGCCGTGGCCTTTCGCTTTGGTCATAAGACCTTCGATAAAGTCGGAGCCGGAGTAACCCGCGCCCACGAGAGCCAGCCACACGCTCTGGTCATTGCCCACCAGCTTCATCTTGTCACTTCCTAGCAGCAATGCGGCGAGACCTCCTGCGGCAGCGCCATAAAGCAGGCTGATCATGAGTTGGCTACCGTCAAACACCTGTCTAAGGCTCGTGTCTGAGCCCTTCGCGTCACTTTCTTTTTTGAGCCCCACTGAAGCGCGTGCTGCCTGTCCAATCAGGCCCAGCACCATGCCGATGAGAAGGTTCAAAAGGAAGAGGCCCTGGGTCTCTTGGGGCGCTGGCGCGGTGGCCTGCGCGATGATGATTTGAATGAAGTTCATGGGTCGGAATCAGGCTTTTTTGTTAAAGATCAGCACCACGCTTTCTCCATCCGGGGAGACAAAGGTGCTGGCCAGTTCACAATTCTTTCCATCCTCTTTGGCGAGGAATTCATTGATCAGCTTTTCTAGCTGATCCACCTTACTTCCTGGGATGCGTCGAACGATGACAGTCATGGTCTCTTCTGGGCTTAGGTTGGATTGTTGTTGGGAGTTGAAGCTAGGTCGTGGTCACAGCTCAGGAATATTGCGCACCTTTGTGTTGATGATTACCTCCGCCTTTTCCTGTTGTTTCACTGCGTTGTTTTCGATGGCGTCCAGTGCGCCTACCAAGGTGCCCGCATTGTAGTAGGCTACGACGTCACGCAGGGCTTCATCAATGGAGTAATCTTTCAAGCCAGCGGCACTCCGGCTTAGGCTTAGTGATCTTTGAATCCTGAGGTTCACCACGGCACGCGATGCGTCCATTTGTTTGAAGATGGCGTGCAGGGTTTTATCCCGGAGAATTGACCGGTTGAATTCAGTTTTCACTCCCGATAAGCCCGTCGTCGTCGCAGCAATCAAGGTCTTGAACTGTTCTCCGCCTGATAGGGTGCTGGCAGCGTTCATCGCGGTGATGATGGCAGACCCGGCAAAGTCCGTCCCCGATGTCATGGCATAGAGGCTTTCCCGATAATCTTGGTAGTGCAGATCCGTCAGTAGCAGCAGTTGGCCGATGAGCAGGTCACGGGCCTGCCAGTCTTCGCGTGCCTGCTCATGCAAAGTATCAAATTCACCCGTCTCACCCTTTTTGACCCCGAACAGTTGGTGAGCCATGGCCTGCTTCCGCTCGCGCACAAGATTCTTGCTAGGAGCGGCGCGGGTGAAGCCGGTCACACAGGAGCTAAGGAGTAGCGGGCAGATGAGCAGTGGGATAAAAAACAGAGGAATTCGCTTCATGCGTGAGTGGATTTGGTTTGCTGAGTCGTCCCGAGGGCTAAAAGAATCGATTATAGTCGCTGCGTGTTAGGGGCAGGTCAGTGCGGCTGAATGTGGTATGGGAGTGCTGGCCGCGAAGATTTTCTGGGCTGAGTTGCCACAATTTCCCCGCACAAACTTCAGTGGCGAGGCTGGCAGGTAGGCGGGCGTTATCATGGTGTGTTGTCCGGAAGTGGACTGGCTGCATACCAGCAGGGTTGTGCTCTTTTGTCTGTCCGTGAGTACCCTGCAAATGTGAGGGAAATCATGGCCATGGTTTGTCCGTGCTAGGCGGTGCAGGCGAATTGCTGCCTTCCGGCTTAGTCGTTCGGATTGGCACGGGATGACTGAAAAATACACTGACAGGGATTTTTATGAGTGCTGTAAGAAGTACTCTTCAAAATGGCCTAATTTAAGATTGTCGCTGGCAGGGTGTTCGTGCTTTTTTGGTTATATTGGCGAGCGCCAAGTCCCGTGTTATGAGTTGCAAGAGCATGATCGTTTGCCCTGAGCCCCTGGTGTGCATGGGGTTGCGGTATTTACTGGTAATGGAGGCAGGCTTGCGGGTATGTGGGGAGGCGGCCCGGAGCATGGAGGCGCTACAACTGCGCGATCTGCACAAACCTGAGCTGACGGTGGTGTGTGCTAAGCACGGGGAGGATCTGGCGCTCGTGCGCGAGCTGGGGAGAGCCCGCCCCAAGACGAGGGTGCTGGTGGTAGCGCACCATGCGGAGCCGACGCAGGTGCAGCGGGCGCTGAAGGCGGGCGCGCTTGGCTATGTGATGCTGGAGGATGAAGAGGCGGAGGTACTCCGGGCGCTGATGACGGTGATGGCAGGTGGCGTGCATGTGAGCCAGCGGGCCATGCGTGGGCTGCAATGGTGGCTAGGCAATCCTGCGGGCATGGTGAACAGCGTGGATGCGCTCTCAGACAGGGAGCTGGAGATCTATCACCTGATCGCGGATGGGGTGCGCACCAAGGAGATCGCTTACATGCTTAATATCAGTGTGAAAACGGTGGAGACACACAAGCAGCGGATGAAGGAGAAGCTGAATCTGCGGACCTGCGCGGAGCTGAACCGCCACGCTTGTCTTTCCGCCGCTGAGGGGACCGGGCAGCGAAGGCGGGGCTAATCGCTCATTTCAAATAGCCCATAGCCGATGGCCATTAACTGATTGCCTATTTTGGGTGTGTAGGGTGGTGTGGGCTGAAAAAATTGGTGGAAATGTGGCTTTGTGCGATGGGTGGTTTCGTGCTTTTTCGGGCTGTCTTGCATGTTCGTCCCCTCTGCGCCCACACTCTCTGATGCCCGTTTTCTCCCGGTGGAGAAGTTTAGCTATGCCTATGGTGAGCATCAGGTGCTCTATGATGTGGAGCTGGAGCTGCACCGGGAGGACATTACAGCTCTCATTGGCCCTTCTGGCTGCGGCAAAAGCACGCTGCTACGCTCCATCAACCGGATCAATGATCTGGTGGAGACTGCGCGTGTCCTCAGTGGCACCATCCGCATCGACGGTGTGGATATTTATTCGCCTGAGGTGGATGTCATCAGCCTGCGCCGCAATGTGGGGATGGTCTTTCAGAAGTACAATCCTTTCCCACGCAGTATCTTTGAAAATGCCGTCTATGGCCTGCGTGTGGCCGGGGTGACGGACCGAAAGGAGCTGGAGGAGGCGGCGGAGCGCAGCCTGCGCCTGGCTGCGCTGTGGGATGAGGTGAAAGATCGCCTGCATGAGCAGGCCACTGGGCTGAGCGGTGGTCAGCAGCAGCGCCTGTGCATCGCGCGTGCTGTGGCGCTGCAGCCGCGTGTGCTGCTGATGGATGAGCCCTGTGCGGCCCTGGACCCCATCGCGACAGCTCGGATTGAAGATCTCATCGCCCAACTGCGGGGCCAGTTCACCTTCATCATCGTCACGCACAATATGGAGCAGGCGAAGCGCATCGCGGACAAGACGGCCTTTTTTTACCAAGGCCGCCTCGTCGAGCACGATGATACCCTGGAGATCTTTGGCAATCCGAAGCAGAAATTGACGGAGCGCTATGTGACGGGGCGTCTCGTGTAGCCCCACGACTTGGCAGGTGAGCCTGGGCGTAGAATCCTCCTCTCTCAGTCGAAATCGAGCAACTTCAGCACCCTCCAGGCGTTCCTAGTGGTCATTCTCACGCTTTTCCCCCCACCCCATGTCCATCGCTGCCTCCACACTCTTGCTGCCTGCTCCTGATGCCACCTGGCGGCTGTGGAAACCGAAGACCGCAGGCCCAGAGGCGACCGTCGAGACTCCGACTGATGTTCAGGTGAAGAAGGGCAAGCCGCTGGTCGTGGGTCTGCCAGCCACTGCTTGCCGCACGATCGGGATGATCTTGCCCAATGCTGACCATGATGTGCTAGAGCAGATCATCATCACCCAGCTTGAGCGGCGTGGGCTGAAGCCTGTGGGCGGTGCGGAGAGGAACTTTCGCTGGCACCTCATTACCCAGACCGCTGCCACGGCGACGGTCAGTGTGGACATTTTGGCAGAGCCGTTCCCTGAGGGGTTGGCGCTTACCCAGGCTTCGGACTACACCGCAGCTCTGCGGCTGGTGAGCCTGCCTGCGCAGAGCCTTGTCGTCGTCGAAGAGCAGGGTTGTCTCGTCTTAGCGGCTGGCTCCCATGGTAGGCTGTATCATAGCCATATCCTGGCACCGGCAGCCACCATGGCGTTGGAGGAGATGGCGCAAGAGTTGGAATTGGCGCGTATGGCCCTGGAGGCAGAGCTGGGAGAAGGTGCCTGTCAGGCCATTGTGCTCGTCGGCAGTGCCTGGGAGCCCGCGCTGGTGAAATCCCTGGAAAACCTCACTGGCATGCCCGTCAGGCAGGTGACTCAGCTCCCTCCGCACCCTTCCTTAGATACCCACGGCTGGCCGCGCCTGCTGCCCGCCAGTGTGCGCCAGGCTCAGCAGGATGCCCTGCGCCGCAGTCGCCTCATCCGCGCTAGCGTGCTTGGCGGGCTGCTCGCTCTCTCCCTGGCCTTTCTGGCCTATGCTTACCTGCGTTATCAGGAGAATGAGGCCGCTAGACTCCAGGCCGATGTGGAAAAGACTGCGGGCCCTGCCCAGAGCGTGCGCCAGACGGCCGATATGTGGAAGGCTCTTTCTCCGGCCATCGAGCCGCGGCGTTACCCGATGTTTCTCCTGGCTGAAGTGACCAAGCTCATGCCCCCCAGCGGCCTCGTCATCCGCCGTTTCCACCTCAAGGACAATACCATCGACATCCGGGGTGAGGCGCGTGATGCCCAGACCGCCGTGCAGTTCATGGAGGATCTGCAAAAGCATCCCGTGCTCAGCCGCTATCAGTGGTCCAAGCCCAGCCCGAACGTGAAAGGCAGCACTGCCGAATTCCGCACGGAAGGCAAAGCCCTGCCCTAAGCTCTCCTCTTTAGTTTTCTGTTCTCCCGCTCCGCCCATGGCCTCCAAGCTTACCTCTCGTGAAAAAAATCTGCTTCTGCTCTGCGTCGCCGTGCTGGTGCTCATGGCAGGTATGATCCTGGCCAAGCAATTCCTGGACAGGCGTGCTGTGGCGTTGGAAAAAATCGTCACCCTTCAGCGGCAGAAGGCAGAAAATGATGGCTGGGCCAAGGAGCAGCCTTTTTGGGACAAACGCCGCGCCTGGCTAGCGGCGAAAATGCCCGCTACAGAAAGCCTGGGCCGCGCCCAGGGCCAATTGCTAGAGGACATTCAGAATGAGGCGCTAGAATGGGGCATCGTGGCAGAGCAGCCCAGCCTACCGCCGCTCTCTACCACGCCAAATCCCGCCTACCGGGAGGTCACCGTCTCCGTGCGTCTGCGTGGAGATCAGGCCACCGTGCTAAGTTGGCTAGCCACCCTCCAGTCCCCTGAGAAATTTCAGGCCGTGCGCGAGCTACAGATCGAGATCGATACGCGCGCACGCGAGAAGACCCCCCAGGTCATCTGCAACCTCGCGCTCGCCCGGTGCTGCAAGCCTGAGACTGGAATGTGCGCCACCCCCAGCCACCTCCCATGAAACGCATCGCCCTCTTTTGCCTGCTGCTACCGCTAGCAGTTTCTGCCGTCGATGACCCTCCCCCAGCGTCTGACCCAGATCTGCCGCAGCCCTTTGACCCGGCTGCTGTGGCTACCATCGCCACGAGCTCACCTTTTACCCGCATGGTCAACATGTCGGAGAACCTCGTCTTGACCGGCATCGCCTACATCGATGGCAAACCCGTGGCTACCGTTTTTAATAAAGAGACCAAGGAAAGCCAC
>JAIWOJ010000131.1 GCA_020216965.1 Prosthecobacter sp. | reverse complement strand
ACGCTGGGAGGCACGTTACATCCACAATCACTTTGACCGGGATGACCGCTGGGAGACGAGGCTGGTTCTTGATGACTATGCGCCCAGGCCGGAGGAGGGCGCAATTCAGAAATACTTTCCTAAAACCCGTGAAGAGCTGCTGAGCCATGACCTCGTGCTGCTGGGGGATGTCAGCCCGCAGCGCTTCAGCCAGACGCAGGTGGATTGGCTGATCGAGTTCGTCGAAAAGCGCGGTGGGGGGCTCATCCTCATCGATGGCGCGCGCGGTCATCTCAAGGAATGGGCCAAGGGCAAGACCGCGCCCCTGGTGCCGGTTTTTTGGTCGGGCCAAGCCGATGGCATCCGCACATGGTCCTGGAAACTCACCCCAGAAGGTGAGCGCCAGCCCGGCCTGCGCCTCAGTGATAGCCCCAGTGCCAACGCGGCGCTCTGGCCCACCCTGCCGCCGATGCTATGGGCTGCTGAAGTGCAGGCGCTGCCAGGCAGCCAGATCCTGGCTGAACTGACGCCAGAAAAGCGCGCCGACAGCTCTCCTGGCATGGTTTTCCGCCAGGCTGGCGCAGGGGCGGTGCTCTATCTTGCCACGGATGACCTCTGGCGTTGGCGCTATCAGGTGGCAGATCTCTATCATCAGCGCCTCTGGATGCAGATGGCCGCCTGGATCGCCGCGCCGCCCTTCCAGGCAGAAAATCGCACCCTCTCCATCGGCACCGACCGACTCCGCTACACCCCTGGAGAGCAGGGGGAAATCCGCGTGCGCGTCCGCAATGCCAAGGGAGAGCTCGTCAGCATGGCGGAGCCGCGCGCCTTTTTGCTGCTCGATGGCAAAGAGGTAGCCACCCTGCCTCTGGAGCCTGATCCTACCCACGAGGGCGTTTTTCGTGCCCAAACACCACCGCTCAAGGCCGGTGCCTATGAAATCGCTGTGGCAGAAAGCCCGAACGCGCCACGCAGTGACCTGCGCCTGAGCCTGCGGGTGGCAGATGCGGGGAACCCTGAATGGGCGACGCTGACCATGAATCGCCCCTTGCTTGAGGCGATGGCAAACACCAGCGGCGGTCGTTTCCTGCGTGAAGAACAGGCGGCGACGGAGCTTCCCGGCCTGCTTCAGGCGATTGATCGGAGGCAGATCACAGTGGAGGAGACGCTGCTCTGGTCCAGTTGGTGGTGGTTTGGTGCCGTGATCCTCCTGCTAGCCATCGAGTGGCTGATGCGCAAGAGGCAGAAGCTGGTCTAGAGGCTCTCCCCTCGCCCTGCCGCGGGGAATCTGACAGACATTTTGAGAACCGGTCTATTCCTGAAGGTAAGGCCGCAGCTCTGGCTCAAAATGCTGCAGGGCGTTTTTGATCGGCAGGGGCACACCGCCACCCAGGGCGCAGAGGGAGGTCTGCTCCATGGTGTCGAGCAGGTCAGAGAGGAGTTCACGGTCGATTTTAAAGGTGCGGTCACTGCGGGCTTTGGCGATGAGTTCCTTTCCACGCGTGCTGCCGAGGCGGCAGGGGAAGCATTTGCCGCAGCTTTCATCCGCAGTGAACTGGAAGAGGTGTTGGATGTATTCAATCATCGGCATCGCTTCAGGAATGCTGACGACGCCGGCGTGGCCGAGGAGAAAACCAGCTTTCTTGAAGCTCTCAAAATCCACCGTGAGCTGGCTGATGTGCTCAACCGGCACGATGCCACCGAGAGGGCCGCCGATTTGTAGCGCCTTGACCCTGGTTTTGAAGCCACCCGCGAGGTCGATCACCGTCTGGAGCGGTGTGCCCATGGCGACCTCGTAGATGCCCGGTTTGACAAAGTGGCTATCCAGCGAGAGCAGCTTTGGCCCCGTGGACTGAGGCGTGCCGATCTGGGCGTAACCTCTGCCCCCTAGGGTGAGGATGGCTCGGAGGTTGGCAAAGGTCTCGACGTTGTTGACGATGGTTGGCTTGCGGTAGAGCCCCTCGTTGACTGGGAAAGGCGGGCGCGTGCGCACCTCAGGGCGCTGGCCCTCGATGCTGGCAAGGAGCGCAGTTTCTTCGCCACAGATGTAGGCACCTGCGCCTTTGATGGTTTTCAGCGCAAAGTTGAAGCCTGTGCCGAGGATATTTTTTCCCAGTAAGCCGGCTGCGTGCAGATCGGCGATGGCTTGGTTCACGAGGGTGACGCTGTCTGGGTACTCAGCCCGGATGTACAGCACGCCCGTCTCTGCCCCGGCATACCAGCCAGCGACCATCATGCCCAGCAGCACGCTATGCGGCTGCTTTTCCATGAGGTACTTGTCGATGTAGGCACCGGGATCGCCTTCATCCGCATTGCAGACGATGTATTTCACGCTGCCCTCGGCGGCACGGCAGCCAGCCCATTTAATGGAAAGGGGAAACCCAGCTCCGCCGCGACCGCGCAGGCCGCTTTCTTTCAGCTCGGCAGCTAGCGCGTCGCGATTGCCCTCGGTGATGAGTTTCCGAAAAGGCGCATAGTAGTCTGCGATACCGTGAAACTCCGCTGTCAAAATCGCGGGCTGCAGATGGGAGACGACGGCGTAGCGGTCTGCACTGTCACCCTGGCCGGTCTGGAAAAGTTCAGCCAGAGCAGAGGGTGACTGGCCTGAGTAGTTTTTGCCAGCGAACTGAAAGGCACCGCCCTCATGGCAGCGGCCTAGGCAGCAGATGTGGCCGATTTCTTCTTTGGTAAAATGCTTTTCCAGGGCGTGGTGAAGCGGCTCCTGCGTCCCGGCACAGAGGCAGGCGCTGCCATTGCAGACAAAGACTTTTTTGCCCTCGTTTTCCTTTTTCAGGAAGTCATAAAAACTGACGGCCCCCAGCGTGATGGCATCGCCGAAAAGGTGATCCTGCCCCATCTGGTGCACGAGGTCATGGCGTTCGGCGGTGCCGCCATGCTTTTCTGCGGCTTCGACCATGCGCTCAAAGATGTTTTTTTCGATGCCTTTGCGGAAGGATAGAGCGCTGAGGTTTTTTGACATGATTGGGGGCTGGCGGTTGGTCTAGGCTGGTATCAAATGGCCCATGGGTGAGGCTAGCACAAAATGCCCTGCCTCCCTGACAAGAACGCGCTGGGGCACGCCCCTTTCACAGCATCCTGCTATTCGCGTTTGTAGCTAAGCAGGGCACCTGCACCTGCGGAAAAAGGGCCGCCCAGACGGGGCACGATTTCCGGCTCTGGCAGCATCCAGACAGAGGCGATGTGCCGGACGCGGCAGCGCCTACGCCAAAGGCGCGCCAGTTGGGTGATGATGAGCAGTGCGCCCAGAGCGCCGGAGATGCCGAGGAGCAGCGGGCTGTGATCGCGCAGCAGAGACAGCCCTGGGCTGGCTGTGGCTTCAGCGCTGATTTCACGCAGCGGACGCCCGCCAGGCTGGGCGCTGGAGGCTGCCCCTGCGCCTGGGAGTGTGCTTTGCAGCCAGTAGAGCCGTGTGCAGAGGCGGATGGCATAGCGGCTTAGCTGCTCGGCTGGCTGATCGGTCTGCTGGGCATCACGGATACAGTCGGCTGCCATGTCGAGGAGGCTGTCTGCGGAGGCGGCTTGATGAATGCTCTGAGAGAGGAAAAGCCGTGCGCGCCAGGGCTCTGCTAGGGGGTAAATGGCCAGGCAGCAGGTTTGGCGGGAAAGGGCACCCCTGGCAAAACGGGCCGGATCAGCATCGACGGGTAGTTTTTGATCTGCATCAAGAACGAGGATGTAAAGGTGGATGCGGGCATCCGTGGCATGAAAGGTGAGGAGGCGCTCTAGGTCTTCGCGCTCGATTTCGGGAAGTAGATTTTGTGGATCGATGAGATGTTCATTGGTCGGAGCATCCACCAAAGCGGGCAGGAAGTGCGCTGGCAGGTCACGCAGGGCCAGCGCAGGCGTCGGGGTGCGCGGTGTCTGGGCTGGCCGTGCGCTGCCGAGCAAACTGCCATGGAGGAAAAGGGATAGGTCCATGGGGCCAATCTGAGAGGAAAGACCCGAAGGTGCGTCCTCAAGCCTCGGGCCTAGCTTGGGCAGCTCGGCAGGAGGTGGCAGGGCAGGGATGAGAGAGCCAGGCAGTAAGGAGTTGAACTGGCTGCCTGGGCTGTCGGGGGCATTCAGGGCAGGGGGATCCTGCTCCCATCGTGGCAGGGGCAGCTCTTCATCAATCGATTGCCCCTGGGCTGCCATGGTGCCCAGGAAGATCGCGCCCAGCAGCCAAGCTAGGTGAGGGTTGAGCCTGAGAGGTGCTTTCATTCGTTCAGGCGATGGGCGAGGGTCAGCTTTTTTTCGGCAGCTTCCGTGTGGAAGGTGCATGGGGCAAGAGCGGTTGGCTGCGCCCTGTCCCCCGCAGGCTTTGCAGCCCTAGATCGGATGCGTCTGACACCAGGGCTGGCAGCCGCTCAGGTTCTGCATCCTGGCGCTGCCCGGCTGCACGCAGTGATTCGTCAATCTGTCGGCATGCCTCCTCCATGGCCGCAGAAATGCGGCCCTGTCTCAGTTTTGTGCGCACCTTTGCCAGGATAGCGGAGAGGACGGTCTCTGTCAGGATAGGCTCCAAGGCATAGCCTACCGTGATGGCGGCCTGTTCACGCAGTGGGTCCACGAGCATGACGATGGCAAAGTCATTGCGGCGGCTGATTTGGTGCGTTTGAAAAGCACCGTGGTTGATCAGCCAGAAACCCAGGTCAGGCAGTGTCAACGTCTCTGGCAGGGCTCCGCAGTAGGCTGCCATGAAGCACTGCGGAAAGCGGCGCTCAAATTCATCCAACACGGTCTCTAGATGGCGAGTTTCACGCAGGTTCAGCCTGCCAGAGACATCGGTGATCCGTTCGAGACGCACCCAATCTGCCCCTAGATATGCCCGGATGGCAGTCGCGGAAAAACCGCACGCCGTGCAGACCGCTTGTTCGCGGGCCACAGGACGGGAGCAATGCGGACATTTCATGAATAATGGTTAATTTCTCTTAACTAAACAGCAAGGGCAAGCCAAAAACCGTCGCTGGAGTTCGACGTGCGCCCTTTCGCAAGCGACATCAGGCAACGGAGCCAAGGGGCTCAGGCACTCGTTTTCCAGCTTTTCGTGCGGTGGTGATGAAGGCCTCCTGAAGGTAAAATGGCTCTAGCGCTGCTTTTTCTAGCCGGGTCAGCTCATCTTGGTCTAGCCGCTCTGCCAGCGCGGCTAGGGCAGTGGCATCCGGTGTCGCCAGCACCAAGCCTGGTAGGGGTGGCTTTGGGTCAAAGCTCAGCCAGGGCTCAGAGCGGACGCTTTGCAGCGCAGCCTCAGCCTCTGAGCGCGTCAGGAGGATGGGTGGCTGGATGAGCCGCCCCCCATGCACAGTGGCATGGTAAAACATGCCGCGTCGAGCATCGCCCAGAACATGGTAACTCGGCACAGCACCCGTGCAGATGGACGGCAAGCCGATGACCTGCCAGCCGCAGGATAGCGCCACGCCCTGCGCTGTGGCGATGCTGATGCGCACGCCCGTGTAGCTGCCCGGACCAGTCCCGGTCACGACGAGACCGGTCTCCGTCCGGCCCAGCGCATCTAGAGCCTCGGCGAGCGGGTGAAACAGGCTGGCATTGTGAGAACGCTCGGACTGAAAGACCGCTTGATACACGGTGTTGCCATCTCGACGCGCCGTGATGCAGCCCCTGGGGCTAGACAGGTCAATCGCTAGAACGCTAGAGCTCATGCGACACCTACTTGGCGCAGCCAGTCCTGCAGGTTGTAGTAGTTCGTGACGCGGGCCACAAGCCCGTCTGTGATCTCAAAAAAAGCACCGACACGGAGCCGGTAGGATTGGCCTGTGGCAGGGGGGAGCCCGCTATCCGTGGTCAGATAGCGCCCTGAGATAAAAAACTCTGCTGCTCCTCGTGTGCCAGAAGGGCTGGCAAAAACCACGAGTTCCTCCACCTGCTCAGCGTAGCAGGTGTCCATGTGCTTCAGAAAGGCCCGAAAAGCAGCCTTGCCCAGCTCACACGCTCCCTGATTGATGTCGTGCACGACGTCTTCGGAGAGCAGGCTCAGCATGGCCTCACGGTCACCGCGGTTAAAGGCGTCATAATAGGTCTGGATCAGCCGCGTGGCGCGGGATTGAGCATCATTCATCGGAGATGGATGCAGTGCCTGCGGGGCAGCAGCCCGTCAAGCCCCCACAGCGGCCCCGTGGGCGATAAACAAAGAGGGCCGGGCGGCTCCCGATTCCGCCCGGCCCCGTGTGCTTGCATCAACCTCAACACAATCTGCCATGAGACAGACGGTGATGTGACAACAACCAATCACTCTCAAGACCAGTTTGGCAGGATCACTCCCGCCATCACTGTTGGAGGGTTAGATTTCGTGGGGGCAAAGGTGTTGAAAGTTTTCGTGAAAATTTTTTCCCCTGCATCCAGCCCGTTTTCCGCTCCCTCATTCACGGATCCACACCTGCGTCCCTTCCGGTGTGAGATCAAAGAGGTCCACCATATCCGCATTCCGCAGCCGCACGCAGCCGTGGCTGGCCGGTCGGCCAATGGATGCCTCGTCGTTTGTGCCGTGGATGTAGATGTAGCGTTGCCAAGTGTTCGCGTTCAAGGGCTCCAGACCGTGCAGCCACAAGATCCGCGTGAGCACCAGATCCGAGCTTGTCTCCATCCCCGGACGCCATCGCC
>JAIWOJ010000130.1 GCA_020216965.1 Prosthecobacter sp. | reverse complement strand
TGTCACGCGCCACCAGGATGTTGGAGGGCTTCAGATCCCGGTGCAGGACGCCCTTCTGATGTGCGTGCTGCACCGCCGCGCACACCTGCCGCATCAGCCGCAGCCGGGCCGGCACGTCCAGCCGCTCCCGGTCGCAAAACTCGGTCAGGGGCAGCCCCTCCACCAGCTCCATCACAAAGAACGGCCGTCCCTGCTCTGTCAGCCCCGCGTCCAGTACCCGCGCAATGCCTGGATGATCCATGAGTGCTAGCGCCTGCCGCTCCGCCTCAAAGCGCGCGATTACCTCCCGCGTGTCCATGCCAGCCTTGATCACCTTCAGCGCCACCTCCCGCCGGATGGGCGTTTCTTGTTCGGCCAAATACACCACCCCCATGCCACCCCGGCCCAGCTCATCCAGCAGCCGATAGTCTCCGATGCGTTCTGGAAGACCCTCCACCTTGGCTGCTGAACCTTCCAGCGCCCCGCGCAACGCACAAGCCGGGCACACACCTAAGGGCGCACCCCAGCTCCCCTTCATGCCGCACACAGGACAGATCGATTCCTCCGCGTTCATCCCAGCATCCAGCCCATCTTCAGACAGAGGTCAAGCCACAGATGCACAAGCCTAGCTAGATTTTTTTAAAACCCGGTAACCAGCCCGAGCAGACCGGTATGAGCTTGGGGATGAGCTTAACCTATCATTCTAAGAGGATGCTACCCCCGCGGAGAAAACGGGTATTTCCCCCCATTGTGAGCCGGGTGTCATGTCCCTAAAACGTGGACGAATGCCGAACCACCATGACAGACCATGACACGGCTTTCCCATGAAGACTGGACCCTCATAAACGCCATGATGCTGGAAATCCACCGTTCCAACAGCGATGAGCAGCTTCTCGAAAGCACTCGCAAGTGGATCGTCGCTTCCAGCATTGAGGATTTTCAGTTGATGAAATGGACCTGTTCCGAAGCCGTAGCGCCGGAGGCAAACTGTCTTCCACTTGGACCCTGGAGCATCAAGCTGACCCGCCCGCCATGCGATCGGCTACGCGCTTGGTTTGAGATCATGTCCAGCCACGTCACCCTGGCGTGGCGGCGCATCCGGGCCGGTAGAGAAGAGCCGATCAAAGCAGTCCTCAGCCGCAGGCAACGCGAGGTCATGCCACTGCTCCTCCAGGGTGCCTCCAACACGGAAATTGCCCACAGCCTCGGCATCAGTCCGCGCACGGTGGAAAAACACATCACCGCCATTCTACGCCAGCACCGCTGCGCCAGCCGCACCCAGTTGCTGGCGGCAAGGGCGGCTGGTGTCGTTTGCTGGCTGCTCTTCATGCTGCTCGTAGGCACATCTGCTGCCCAAAGCCAATCAGGTAAAAAGGCCGCGCTGGTCATCGGCAACAACGACTACCAGCACGCCACGCCCCTCGTCTCATGCGTGCGTGAGGCTGCCGCCATGAGCGAGGTGCTCCGGCAGGCCGGGTTTGAGGTGGCTGAGCCTGTGTTCAACGGCACAAGGCAGGACATGCTGGATGCTGCCGACGCTTTTCTGGAGCGGGCGCGCGGCGCGGAGGTGGGCCTGCTCTACTTTGCCGGGCATGGCATGCTGCTGGCGGACCAGCAGACCCGCGACCGCAGCTACAACTACATGCTGCCCGTGGACGCTCGGCTGCTGTCCGACCGGGATGAGGAGATCAAAAGCCGCACCATCTCCGTGCAATACCTCCTCAAAGGCATGGAGGACGTGGGCACCGCCTGCAAGATCGTCATCCTGGACGCCTGCCAGAACAACGGTCTCGCTCAGGGACGCGCCGCAGGAAACGTGCGCGGCGGCGCAGGCGCGCAGGCGGACCTGCCGACGGAGAGTTTTGTGGCCCTGGCCACCATTCCCGGCACTTCCGCCGTGGACGGGGATGAGCGCCAGATGAGCCCCTTCACAACCGCTTTGATCGACAACATCAAGGCATACCCAGACGCCACCCTGACCGAGCTTTTTGCCGGCGTGAGTGGAGACGTGGCCCGGCGGCTGGAGCAAGTGCCGGTGGTGAACAGCACCCTGTCCCGCAAATACATCCGCTTTTCCTTCTTCCCCTCCGGCCAGGCTCCCTCCTTGAGCGGAGCTGACCCCATGGCGGACGCTCAGAAGATCAACAGCCTGGGCATGAAATTCCTGCCGCTGCCGGGCAGCGCTGAAACTTGGATCTGTCAGTGGGAGACGCGGCAGCGGGATTATCAGGCCTTTCTGAAACAGCAGGGGCAAACATCTCATAACTCCACCCTGCTCACCCAGGGGGACGACACCTGCCCCGCAGTGAACCTAAGCCTGGAAGATGCCCTGGCCTTCTGTGACTGGCTGACGCGCCATGAACAAAACCTGCCAGCGGGCCAGGGAGCCCGCCTTTCCAGCCGCCAGCATTATCGACTGCCCACCCTGGCGGAGTGGCGTGTATTGGCGCAGAAGCGCCTGGAGGACGGCGGCGCGCCGGGCAGCTTCAACCTGGCAGACGCCGCCCTGGGCCGTGTGCGGCCTGACTGGCCACATGACCGCGGCGTGAACGACGGCACCGCCTACCTGGCTGCGGCAGATGCCGCCACCGGCAGTCCGCCGAAGCATTTGATCGGCAATGTCTGGGAGTGGCTGGCTGATGGCGGCCGTCCCGGGCTGGGCATCGTCGTTGGCGGTGCCTGGAACCATGTCGGCAAGCTTTCCGTGGACGAACTCATCCTGAGCAAGCCCCGGAACCTCAGGTCTCCAGACATCGGCTTCCGGCTGGTGCTGGCGACGACATCCACCCAAGAAACCACAGCCACACCTACACAACAATGATCCCGATTCGACACACCCTCCACCTCCTCCTCGCCAGCGGTCTCCTGCTGACACAAGCCCAAGCCCAGACTCCTGACAAAGCGCCCCTGGTACTCCAGGTCACGGGGGATTCTTACTTTTATCAGTGGAATGAAGACGGGGTAGGTTCTGGAGATGGAAACGCTTATGGTGGTACAATCCGCCTTTCGGGGTTAGGTGCAGCAGGATATTCCCTCCACTTCTCTATGAGAGGGGGGGAGATGTCACCTCCTGGTGGGCTTAAAGACAGCGATCTACTGGAAATCGACACCGGCATCATCGGCCCCATTACCGACCACCTTTTCTGGAGCTTAGGCTACTACTATATTTCAAATGAGGGCGAGTATGCCGACAACGGTGGCGTGGGCACGTTTGACGCCGCCACTCACGCGCTTCCCATCGGTCTGATTGCCGCATACCCCATCGACCTGGGTGACAAGCTGAGCCTGACACCCAGGCTGGCGCTTGCCATTGGCCCTGGCTACTCACAGGAAGAAGGAACCACCTCAGGGGGAACCAAATTTGATTTTTCAGAAGCCTCTTTTCTCTTTCAGTCTGACGCACAGTTGACCATGGAATATAAAGTGACCCAGAACTTCTCGCTCCATGCCGATGGGGGTTATCGCTACATGAGAGTTGGAGACACTGAGCTGCATGGCCCCTTCGTCCGCGCAGGTTTCCGCATCGCTTTCTAAACAAGGATGCCTCACGGTTTCTCAGTTCAGAAACCTTGCCCCCCTGGCTGCTGGCTCCCGCAGCCGGGGGGGCTTGTTTTCAGCATGATGAGCTGTGTGGCCTCCCTTTATTGCCAGGATTTGCCTAAGCTCGCTCCTGCCGCCGAGGCTCCACCCACCCATGTGCTGCTGGTGCTTGAGGGCAGCGTGCCTGCCGCCGCAGCGGCTGACATGGGAGCGCTGGCACTGGCATTCCGAGCCACGTCCCCACGCCCGGGACGGCTGGTGGTATGCAATGCTTCCAGCGCAGCGCTGCCAACTGACTTGCTGCAGCAGGACGACCGCTTGTTTCCTGGCACCAGCTCCGGCCTGATGGACGCTTTTTCCTCGGCGCAATCTCTGGCCTTCGCCGGGCCTGGAAGGTTGTTGGTGCTAAGTGCTGCAGGGGCGCAGGATGCTGCTGAGCTACTGCCGCCCGTGATGATGGAAGGACTGCTGACTGTGCCCTCCACACTAGCCCCTCGCGTGCTTCACCTGGCGCTAGAGGCCGCGTCTGCCCCTCAGGGATCCTTGGGTCTTCCCTACAGTTTGAGACTTTACCCCAAGTCAGGAGGCTTCGGTGGTGCTTCCTGGGCGGAGATGCCTGCAAGGCTATTCGCCATTCTGCGCACAGGAAACTTCCCTGATTTTCTGCCAGGAGGTCGGTTGGACGCCATGATGCTCCTGCGGGAGGTGTGCCGTCAGTCGCCTGGCTGGGAATATGCTGCCTCTGTGAGCCCTGATGCGTTTGCTGACTGGCCCCTTGCCTCCTTACCCTCCGAAAAATCTGCTTTCCTCCGCAGCCGCATTCTAGCCCGGCTGCAGGACCCTGTCGCTGACCAAACCCTTGGTATAACGGGTCAACTTTCGGCACTGAGGGGAAGGGTCGATACTCTCCCATCAGCCTCCCTCGCGTCTGGTGCTGGGGCTTTGGACAGGCTTGTTTTAGGTGCCGACCCTGCCGGGGTGGAATGCCTAGCTTGGCTGGCGACCTTGCCAAAGCCCACGGCCCCACCCAGCCGTGAACAACCCGTGGTGCGTCCGACCAAGCCGCCTGCCATCGTCATGAAAAGGCCAATGCCGCCATCTACCAAGCCACAGAGCACCGCGCCTACTGCCCGCGTAAGCCAAACTTCGACACCTCGACCTGCCCCAGAACGGATGGCACCCCAGCCAACACCAGCAAACCAAGCCCCGGCAGCAACCACAAAAGAGGTAAACCCCTTCAAGGGGGGCACTCGGCGCATCGCATTTTAGCCCAAGAACTTCCCTGGATTCAGGATGCCTTGGGGGTCGAGGGCGGTTTTGAGGTGGATGTGGGTCTGGTGGGTGCTGGGTGGGACGGCTTCATGCCACCAGCGTGCTTTGGCGATGCCGACGCCGTGCTCGCCGGTGATGGCCCCGCCCCAGGCGATGATTTGGCGGAAAAGTTCATCCAGGGCGGCTTCGGCGCGCGCTCGGATGGGTGGGTCATCCATGGTGGGGACCATGATGTTGACGTGGATGTTCCCATCGCCTGCATGGCCGAAGCAGGCGACGGGGAAGCCGTGCTGCTGCTGGAGCTGCTCTGCGAAATCTACCAAGTCCACCAGGCGGCTGCGCGGTACGACGATGTCTTCGTTGAGCTTGATGAGGCCGGTGTTGCGCAGGCTGTAGCTGAACTCGCGGCGCAGCTTCCAGAAGCGCTCGCAGGCGGTCTCGCCCAGGGCTTCTTCTAGCTCTAGGCAGCCTAGACTGCGAATGAGCCGGACTAGGAGGGCGAGTTCGTTTTTCACGGAGTCTTCGTGCCCATCGATCTCCACGAGCAGATGGGCATCGCCCTGTGGGGTGACGCTTTCGCCAAGGTATTCCCGGGCGGCGCGTAGGGTAAATTTGTCTGCAATCTCTAGGGCGCTGGGTAGGAAGCCTGAGTTGAGGATGCGCTGCACGGCTTCTGCGACTTCGGCAAAGCTGCGGAAGCCTGCGGAGAGCATGGCGCGTGTGGGGGGATGGGGGATGAGGCGCAGGGTGGCCTGGGTGACGATGCCCAGCATGCCTTCGCTGCCGACCATGAGGCCCACGAGGTCAAAGCCGGTTTTGTTTTTATGGCAGCGTCCTCCAGCAGTGAGGATGCTGCCGTCTGCAAGCACGGCCTCAAGCCCGAGGACGTAGTGGCGGGTGACGCCGTATTTGAGGCAACGTGGGCCGCCGGCGTTGGTGGCGATATTGCCGCCGAGGCTGCATTCTTTGAGGGAGGCGGGGTCGGGTGGGTAAAACCAGCCCTGCGCGCGGGCAGCCTGCTGGAGGTCAGCGGTGATGACGCCGGGCTCCACGACGGCGATGCCGTCTGCAGGATTCACCTCCAAGATGCGATTCATACGCAGTAGGGAGAGGGCGATGCCGCCACGGGCGGGCACGCAGCCGCCGACGTAGCCAACACGTGCGCCCTGGGGGGTGACGGGGATGCCGTTTGTGCTGGCGTAGCGTAGGGTCTGCACGACGTCTTGGGCGCACTGGGCATGAACGACGACCTGGGGTGTGGAGGAGGCGAACCATTTGTCCGTGGCATGTGCAGCAAGGTCGGCATCGAGGATGGAGACGCGATCAGGGCCCAGGAGGGCGGAGAGGTCATCAGCGAGGTGGGGCATGATCGGCATCCATGCACGCCATGAGTCGCTGCGGCAAGAGCAGTCAGGTGCGGAGGCGGCGTGCGGCCCCTCTTCTTGCTCTATGGGGGAAAATGGCTTAGTATGCAGGCATGACGATTCATTTCGATCCATTGCCCGGACTGACTGCGACGGTGGATGAGGTGTGCTATGATCCCTCACGTCCGGCACCGCCAGACCGCCCGCACCCTTTTGTGTATCATGTCTCTATCCACAATGGCTCTCCAGAGACGGTGAATATTTTTGGCCGTAAATGGATCGTGCGTGATCGGGATGGAGACACGCTGGTGGTCGAGGGGGATGGTGTGGTGGGCCAATTTCCAAAGCTGGAGCCTGGGCAGACGTTCAGCTACAATTCCTACCATGTGATCAAGACGGAAAGCAGTGCGACGGGCTCTTTTTTCGGCACGACGGAACATGGCCGCCCGGTGTGCGTGCGCATTCCG
>JAIWOJ010000129.1 GCA_020216965.1 Prosthecobacter sp. | reverse complement strand
CATCTTTTTCATCGCCACCACCACCTTTCGGGAAAAAAAGATGGAGGTCAAAATCAACCTCCCCCAGTCCAAGACCATGGGCAGCGCCGCCCCGGCGCAGGAAGTCCGCACCTCCATCACCGTCACCCCCCAAAAAGAAATCTACCTCGACGGCAAACCCACCCCTGCCGAGCAGCTCAGCCAAGCCCTCCTCCAGCTCAAGCAGACCACCCCCGACCTGAAGCTAGAGCTGCAAGCCGATACTGAAACGCCCCTGGGCCTGCTCATGCAAATCTGGGACGCCCTCCGCAGCGCTGGCTACTCCGTCCACGACGTCCCCGCCCGCATCCAGCGCCCAGAATAGAGCGTGGAGCCTAGAGCTTAGAGCCTAGAGCCTAGAGCTTAGAGCATGGAGGTAGAGGGACGCTGTGCTCTTTGCTCTTTGCTCTTTGCTCTGTGCTCTGTGCTCTGTGCAAAAGGGGAAACTCGGATGGTTCTTGTTTCCCTCATTGGCTAAGGGATGGATGAAGTCATTGAGATAGCGATCGAGTGAATGAAATGACTTTCATCACGCACTCATCCTCTGCCTTTTCTGCGTCATCTGCGGTTCTCATCCCTGAATTTGGGCTTAGCTGCCAGTGGAGCGGCTGCGGTGTTCACTGGGACGCCAGCCGATCCATTTCTTGAACGTGTTGCTAAAGACGAAGGGATTTTGATAGCCGACGGCGTGCGAGACGGTCTCGATCTTTAAGTTCGTGGTGCTCAGCAGTTCACAGGCCTTTCTCATCCGCAGCCAAGTGACGTGGTGCATGGGCGTGCGGCCCAGGGCCTTCCGGCACAGGCGGCGCAGGTGCTCAGCGCTGACATGGGCCTGATGGGCGAGCTCATCCAGCGTCCAGTCACGGCCTACATCGGCAGCGACACGCTCCCACAGCCGCCAGAGGCGGTCGTCCTGCTGCCAGGGCTGGGCAAAACGCTCCACATAGCTCTGCACCAGCTCCACCCAATGAAACATGGCGGCGGGTTTGGCCTCGTGCGCAGCCTCCTCAATGAGCCCTTCAATGGCGGCATAGAGCGCCTGCCCCTGAAAGGCGGCCATGAGCGGGGAGCTGCTGCTGAGGATGGGCTGCTGTCCGACTACCTGCTCGTAGCGCACCCAGCAGCAGCGCCAGGGTTTTCCTTTCACAGCTTCAAAGGCATTGACCATGAAGGGCGGCAGCGCCACGGCCATGCCGGGGCCGCACTTCTGCCAACGCCCGTCCACCAGCACACGCCCCTCACCACGGAGGCAGGCCAGGAAATACAGGCCGCTCTGGTGCATGCGCACGATGCGGTAGGGAGCCTGCGCGGTCATGATGCCAGCATGGCAGATGCGGTGCGTCTTGAGCGTCGTGCAGACGGGTGCGCTGCGGATCCAGGGCCGGGTGTCCTCTGCACTGGCGCGGACCACACGGTATTCGGTGCCCGCACCTAGGGTGTGCGTTTCAGATAGTTCCTGGATGGCAGTGGGGGCGTGCATGAACTCTGGATTTGTGATTTACGACTTATGATTTCGCACAGGCCCGGAGGCCAAATTATAAATCATCAATCGTAACTCATCAATCTTATGCCCAATCCCTGGACCGGAATCGGAAACCCCTACACGAAGCAGGAAGTCATCGACCGCCTGAAGGCCACGCTGGCGAAAGGTGAGCCCATCATCGCCGCAGGGGCGGGCACGGGCATCAGCGCGAAGTTCATCGAAAAAGGCGGCGCAGACCTGATCATCATCTACAACAGCGGACGCTACCGCATGATGGGGCACGGCAGCACCTGCGGGCTGATGGCCTATGGCGATGCCAATGCGGTGGCGATGGAGATCGGCGAATACGAGGTGCTGCCCGTGGTGAAGGAGATCCCCGTCATCTGCGGCGTGCATGCCACGGACCCGCGCCGCCGCATGTGGCACTGGCTGGGGCGCGTGAAGGAGATGGGCTTCTCTGGCGTGAACAATTTCCCCACCCACACGATCGTGGATGGCCACTTCCGCGGGGTGCTGGAGGAGACGGGGATGAGCGTGAAGAAGGAGTTTGAGATGGTAGGGCTGGCTAGCCGCATGGATCTCTTTTCCATCGTGTATGTGGCGACGCCGGAGGAGGCGATCGAGATGGCCAAGAACGGTGCGGACGCCGTCATCGCCCATGTGGGCACCACAGTGGGTGGCAGCATCGGGGTGGTAAAAGCGGTGGTGGACTGGGATTTCACGGTCAAGCGCACGCAGGAGATCATCGATGCGGCAAAGAGTGTGAAGAAGGATGTCTTTACCCTGACGCACGGCGGCCCGATCAATACGCCCAAGGATGTGGAATACATCCTGAGCAAAACCACGGCGGATGGCTTTGTGGGTGCCTCCAGCCTAGAGCGCATGGGCGTGGAGGAATCTCTGACGAATCTGACGCGCGAGTTTAAGAAGGTGCCCAAGCCCTGAGAGCGGGCTCACTCTCGTGAGCCAGGGATGACCTTGATCTCCAGTTCCTTGCCGTCGCGGAGCACGGTGAGGGTGGTCTCGGTGCCGATCTTTAGCTCGCCCATGAGGCTGGTGTAATCATAGATGTTGAGTACGTCCTTGCCGCCCAGCTTGATGATGATATCGCCGCCTTTGACGCCGCCTTTGGCCGCGGGACCGATGGGGGAGACACCGCTGAGCTTGACGCCCTTGGTATCGCCCTGAGCGTAGTCGGGGATGGTGCCTAGGTAGGCGCGGAGGCCGCCGCGTGTGCCCTGATTTTTCGGGGCCTCCATGGCCACATAGTCGGGATTGCGATCCGCTGTGGCGATGCTGCGGGCGATGAGGGCCATGAGCTTGGCGATCTTGGCCGCGTTTTCGTAGTCGATCTTTTCTGCGGTGTCGCTGGGCATGTGGTAGTCGGCGTGGCTGCCGGTAAAGGCATTCAGGGTGGGGATGCCGCGCAGGTAAAAGGTAGTGCTGTCGGTGGGCAGGTGCGCATCGTTCTGGGTGGTGATGGGCAGGCCGATGGGGGCGTTGCGCTTCTCAATCTCCTTGGCCCACCAGGAGCTGGAGCCGACGCCCTGAAGAACGAGCGTTTTTTGAAAGCGCCCGATCATGTCCATGTTCAGGCAGGCGGCGAACATGCCGGTCAGCTTGCCATTGGGGTCGCCACGAAACATCTTCGCCAGGGACTCGACGAAGTGGTTGCTGCCCAGGAGGCCGAGCTCTTCACCGCTCCAGGCGGCGAAGATGACATCGCGCGTGGGCTGGATTTTGCCCTGCTTCTTCAGGTCCGCCAGATACTGGGCGATCTCGATCACGCCTGCCACGCCGCTGGCATTGTCATCCGCGCCGTGGTGAATCTTGTTCAGGTCATCACCTTTGGCGCGGGAGTTTCCGCCGCCTTTGTTCCCCAGGTGATCGATGTGTGCGCAGACGATGAGCGGTGCCACATGGGGATCGGGGTTTGCCTTGGCAGGCAGCACGCCGAGCACATTGCGGCCTTGTTTCTTTTCCTGGCGGATGTCGATGGTGGCCGCTAAGCGGAGCGTGCCGCATTCGATACCGCCCATGAGGTCGCCAGTATCCAGCTTGTCTTGCAGTTCCTTCAGCGTCTTGCCCGCGGGTTGGAGAAGCTTGTCTGCCAAGGCATCCGTGATGCTGATGGCGGCGATGCCAGAGGTGGCTAGCGAAGCATCAAAGCTCATGGGCACGAGCTGGTCCACCACCTTGCTGTTTGGCCCACTGGCGATGATCAGCCCCTTGGCCCCTTTTTGCCGTGCCACCAGCGCCTTGTGCCGCAGGCTGGCATAGCGCGTTAGGTCATCGCGGCGTTCTTTGGCGATGCCCTCCGGCATGTAGCGCAGCACCAGCACCCATTTGTCCTTCACATCCAAGTGCGCGTAGCTGCTGTAGGTCTCTAGCTTTTTGCCATCCGCGCCCGTGGCCTCATCTGGCGTTTCAATGCCGTAGCCAGCAAAGACAATCGGAGCTGCCTGCACCTCCCCCAGTTGGCTGAAGGATAGGGGACGCCAATCTTGATCGGCCTGGAAACTGGACTCTCCCAGCCTTAGTGCATTTTTATCGCCCAAGGCCACCCCGGCGGTGAAGTCAAAGGGCTCAAACCAGCCCTCATCTCCATAGGGCTGGAGACCGATAGCCTGGAAAACATCTGCCACGTACTGCGTAGCTAGCCGCTCCCCTTCCGTGCCGGTGAGGCGACCTTCCAGCTCATCGCTGGCGAGGTAGGTCACATGCTGGCGCAGATCGGCAGGCGTGATGTCGGCCTGGGTGAGTGATACATCCGGCGTGGGAAGCGGCTTATCCTGATGAACTTTCGGAGCGAGGCCGAGCGCCACACGGGCATGGTCGTGATCCCAGTCCGCCAGGAAAATTTGGCTCTGACCATTCGCCGTGCGCCCACTCGTCCAGGCCAGTTTTTTGCCATCTGGCGTAAACACCGGCAGGCCATCAAAACCATCCGTCGTGGTCACGCGCACCGGTGTTTTTTCGCCCTTCGCATCCACCAGGTATAGCTCAAAATTGGCAAAGCCGTTCAGGTTCGTCGTGAAGATCAGATACTCCCCACTGGGGTGGAAATAAGGAGCCCAGCTCATCGCACCTAGCTTCGTGAGCTGGCGCGCATCGCTGCCATCCGTGTTCATGCTCCAGACCTCCGCCACGTCCCCTTTCGGAGTAAAGCGCCGCCAGCAAATGCGCCTGCCATCCGCGCTGAAAAAAGGCCCGCCATCGTAGCCGGGCACATCCGTCAACTGCCTCACATTTGAGCCATCCGCATCAGCCAAATAAAGGTCCATGAAGTACTGCTTATCGATCTTTAGCCGCTCTTGATCCTCCTTCGACAGCTCCTTTTCATAAGCCCGTCGGTTGCTGGCAAAGACCATGTGCTTCCCATCGGGTGACCAGCAGCCTTCCGCATCGTAGCCGCGCGTCTTTGTGAGGTTCTTCAGTGACTGATCTACTAGGCTGTATTCCCAGATCTCATAGTGCTCATCGTAATCCCAGGAATACTTCCGCACCCGGCTCGTCTCACGCTCCTTGTATTCCGCTTCCTGAAGTTCCTTCGATTTTGGATCCGTGTGGGTGCTGGCAAAGAGGACACGTTTTCCATCAGGATGCATCCACGCACAGGTCGTCTTGCCCATGCCGGGGGAGATGCGCTCCTGATCACCCGTCTCCAGGTCCATGAGGTAGATCTGATAAAACGGATTCCCCGGCTCGCGCTCCGACTGGAAGACCATCTTCGTGCCATCCGCGCTGAAATAGCCCTCCCCTGCCCTGCGCCCCTCAAAGGTCAACTGGCGGATATGGCTGAGGAAATCCGACTCCGCCTGAGCCAGGACCAAAGCAGGCAACGAAAGGAAGAAAACAAAGGAAAAACGCATGGGATAAAGCACCCCACATTACGCGCCAAACTGCTATCTTACACCAAAGAAGACACCGCCACAGGAGATGCCCGCCACGCCATCCCGGTTTTCATTTTCCTTTTCGGCTAAAGAGCAGCATCCAAGATCAAGCGGGACGAGACAGACCTTGGGTGAACCGGCCTGAATCAAGGATGACAAGGGCATCTGGAGAGACATGCCCCTCCTTGAGCCTGGAGACCTTTTTCCGGGGGCAGCGAGGCTCCGTGATCTGAAATGAGCCGCCTTTCGAGAAAGCAGGGGCGGTGAAATCCTCCGCTTGTTCTCATATTTCATTCTTATAAATAATTAAATTCTCAAATTTTATGAAAATTTGATTGAAGGAATCTTGGTCTCTTTCTATTTTTTCGCCTTAGAGTGTCATATTTGTGAATACTATCAAAAATAACACAACCTCACCTTTCGCATGGCCTTGATCCCACTTCGCTCTTCTCTCGCACTGACTGCCGCTCTAGTCCTTGGCGCGATCTCCCAAACACTGGCTTTTAGTCCTGCACAGTGGCCGGACTGCGATTGCCCGGATGCGCTTTGCGTGGAGCTCGTGTCCTGGAACTTTGAAAACATGCTCGCGGGGGTTCCTGTCTCCAGCGCTCCCCCGAGCCAGGTGCATCCTGATGTCATCTCCTCTGACCTCTTTGGCCCTGGCAATGTCATGGCCTCTGCCCCTGGCGGAGTGGGCACCGATCAATGGGCCTGCTTTGGCGGCTTCGCGGCTGATGGCAGCCCTGGCTCGATCTACTTCAAGATGAGCTACGGTGGGCCTGATCTGTTCACCCTGTGCGGCTTTCAGTTTGATGCCTTTAGTGAAGGGGTAGAGGGTGGCCTGCACGGTCCCACGAGCCTCTTTGTGAACGTGTATGCCAATGGCGTGCAAGTCTGGCAGTCCGAACTGGTGAATCTCATCCCCGGATTCAACAACAAGATCCACTGGGACATTTCTAATCCTGATGGCAATGACGCGAATGGGGATGGCATCAGCCTGACAGGCAGCGATTTTTCCTGGATGAAACTGACGGCAGGTGACGACCTAGCCTTTGAGATCGTCGCCGCCGGTGCCACGACGAGCCTCGTGGGTCTAGACATCGACAACGTGGCCGTGCTGGCCTGTGTTCCCGAGCCCTCAGGTGCCGTGCTGCTGCTTTTGGCTGGCATGATGATGGTGGTGCGGTTCCGCCGCTCACGCATCCTCTCTGCCTGAGGCTGCACCAGAGACACGCAGGC
>JAIWOJ010000128.1 GCA_020216965.1 Prosthecobacter sp. | reverse complement strand
GTGTGTGGCCCCTCGGACGTGGTATCATTGTTCGCACGCACGGTGACGGTCTGGGGCACATTCCAGCGCGTCTGCGTGCCGGTCGGGGTGGCGCTGGTGGGGACAAAGACGAGATCCCGCGTGCTGGCGTAGGTGGTACCCGTGGTGTTGACCTGCATTTGGGAAACGCAGGTCACACGCACGGTCACGTTCGCGGTGGGGTTGGCCGTGAGGACCACCGTGTAAGTCTCCACGGCCCCGTTTTCCGTGACGTTGGTGCTATCATCGGTCTCCACGATGATGACGCCCGCGCCGCCGTCATTGTCCAGAACAGAGACCGGGATGGCAGGGGTGGAAATACCATCGTAGTTGGCTGAAGCGGCACTCGTGACGGTAAAGGTCAGCTCGTCATCCGCTGTGCCGCTGTTTTCTAAAATGGCGTCATCCACAGCCGTGATGGTGAGATTTTGGTAGGTATTCCAATTCCCAGCATCAAAGCTGAGGCTGGCGGGAGAGATGGTGACTTGGCCGTTTGAGGCAGCGGGGATCACCACCACGGTGGCACCGCTGGCGGGGGGCGCACTGAGGCGCAGTGAAACGGTGTCTGTGACACCTCCCTCGGCCACCCTGGTGCTGCCGCTGCTTTGGTTGATGACGAGGCGCTCATTTTTTACTTCATTGTCCACCAGGGTCAGATCGGTCGGCAACGTGGCCACGCCGGAGAAACCGGGGGCGGTGCCACTGAGTAGGTAGCGGATTTGGCTGCCAGCCACTTGGCTGAAGTGGCGGTCATTGACGCCCATCAGAGTCAGGGTCACCCCCGTCTGCCAGTTGCTTTCATTCAGGGTGATGGAGGCTGGCCAGTTGAGGGCGCTGACACCGCCATTCGTGGAAAAACGTAGTGCTGGCGTGGCCCAGCCGTTGCGGAAAATAAAGTCCGCCACACTGGTCCCCGTGCCCGGTTGTGTGGACATGTGGGCCAGGGTCATCCACATGTAGGAGTAGAGGAAGTTGATCTTGGCCACCTCAGCCCCCTCATTCACGGTCTGCATTTCTGGGGCAAAAAGGCCCATCTGGGAGAGGCGCCCAGGGATGGTAAAATCTGGGTAGAACCAGTTGAACACACTGGGAGCATCCAGGGGGGACTGGCCTAAATTGCTGCGTAGGCTATCGATGCGCAGGCGGAAGGGGCCGGGCTGCCAGTTGGCGGGCATGGAGGGGGGATTGGCATTGGCGGTATCAAACTTGGCGAGCTCAGTGGCGGGATATTTTGCCATAGGGGCGTCTGTATCGGAGAAGCCGGTCTGCATGTCCCTAAGGATGCTGACGGGCGCGCCGGAGTAGGCACGGAAGAGGCGCAAGAGATGGGCGAAGTGGATCAAGGGCTCTTTGACCTTGCCGTGGGAGATGGAGGCATCGGCGAGCTGGAGGCTGCGCGCTTCATAATCGAGCAGGATGGCCTTCACCACAGCGCCCAGGGTGCCATTGCTATCCCGGTAGGCTTTTTGCACGCGGTAAATGTAGCCTGCACTGGGGTTGGAGGTGACGAGACGCTGGATCAGCCAGCGGGAGATGTTCACAGGCGTGTTGGCATGGCCTGGGTTTTGGGGGCTGCCATCCCCATAGACGGCGGCGGAGGCCACACCCGCTAGGCAGTCGTGCGCCCGAGAGACCTCCTGGGCCGCCACGGCGTGCGTTTGGGCATCGCTCATGCCCGTGAGATCTGTGGAGCCATAGATCGTCTCTCCGTGCTTGCCTGCCAGCAGGGTCTTGGGACCGAAATCGTGATAAGTCACGGCTCCCTGACGCCCGATCACCACCATCGGAGTGATCCAGGGTGCCTGCCAGTAAGGGTGCCCATCTTGGCGGCCGAACCAGATGTTGTTGGCGCTACCGTTGGCATAGATGGTGGGGGAGATGCGCTGGTCTGTGGTATTGACACCGCCATAATTCGTCTGCACCCCCGCACGCACCACGCCATGGCGCGCACCGTGGGAGAAGCCGGTGAAAACTCTCGCGAGTTCGGTTATGTCGTTGTTATCATAAGTGGCGATGGGCAAGCCATCGTGGCTCAGCTTGAGGGAGCCGTCTGGGTGGCGCTGCACCAGGCCGATGGAGAAAAGCTGCATGACCTCACGCGCGTAGTTCTCATCTGGGGAGATGGTGATGCCGCCAGAGACGTACTGGGCGCGGTTGGCCATGCTGGTGAGGTAAATGCCCATCATGGGGTTCAGCGTCACCTGCTCCAGCAGGGTGCGGTATTTGCCAAAGGCACCTGCGGCCAGCATGTCCCACCAATTGGCTGCACCGTAATGCCAGCTCAGCACACCGGCATCGCGCTCTGAGATGACACAAATTTCACTCAGTGCCTGGGCGACGCGCTGGCGCAGGTGGTCACGGCTCTGCGTGACCATCGTCCACCACTCGCGCCTGCGGTTGGGGGCTCCGCCGCTGTTGTTGGGGTGGTTGTTGCCTGGATCGTTGGTGTTTGGGCTGCCGTAGTTCACCATGGGCATCCCATTGACAAAAGTGACGCCCAGCGTTCCGCCGTTCTGCTGAGGGTCGTTGTTGTAGGTGATGGGTTTGTTCCCGCGCAGGGCAAATTCCTCCATGTCAGCAGCCATGACGAGCTGGCGGTAGTTGATCTGTGGAGTCAAAGAAGGATTCATCTGCTTGTCCATCCAAGTGGACAGGCCATCTAGGTAGGTGCCGCCATTGGCGATGGCCGCATCCACCTCCGCGCGGATTTCTTGGTAGAGCGCCGTGGTGCCACCCAGGGTGGCCTGGTTCATGAAGCGCCAGATGTCACGCTCAAGCGCCTCGCCCTGGGGTGTCTGCCACTGCGTAGAACCCAGGGCGGGTGCCTGAAGCTCAGGGCGGTTTTCATGAAAAAGCTCCGTGCCGTTGGCGAGGTTGAAGTAGCCGTAGATTTCTTTTTCAGGGTATTCCACGGTGGTGATGGCCACATAAACGCGCCCATCACGGAGCGCGTCTAACATGCGCTGATCCGTGACCTCTGTCTGCGCCGCGCGGATGTTCCAGTTGGCATCACTCACCTGCCCCAGGGGCAGCACCTGCACCTCAAGGTCTGGGCCGATGCGGACATAAGCCGTATTTTGGTCAGAAGAGAGGTTGTTAAAGACCACGGAGACGGAGGCCCGGTTATTGTCGCCATCCACGAGGGCGGTGGCATAGCCTGAGGCCGTGCTCGTGATGCCTGCCTCACGGCCAAGGAAGGCCACATACAGCACGCGGTTGGCAGGGTCTGAGGGGTTGGCATCTTTGACCTGAACGGTGGCAGAGGGCAGCGCGTCGGAGGGGGCGGCACCGGGCAGTAGGGCAGCGACTTTCAGCGCCTCTGGCACCTCCACAACCGCATCTGCCACGGCTGCCACCTGGGCCACGGGATGGGGCGTCGTGGTGCCTTGACCAGCCGGCAGGGTGACGCGGTTAGTATTCTGCCCAGAGAGGTCTTGAAAGACGAAATCACTGCTGTCTGCGCTGGATTTCGTGGGGTGGGTGGCACCCGGCATCCCATGTAGGTCCACGGTCAACGGCATGGAGCCGTAACTGCGCCGGAGCTGGATCGTGGCAGGCGTGCCTTCCTTGTCATAAGCATCTGCAGTGCCTACGCTGACTTGGAGTGACATCAGGGAGCGCAGCGTCTCGAGATCATTCGCTTGCCCTCCTGAGGCATTGCCGGGGCTGATGGGTTGGGCGGGATCCGTACCCATGCGGTGCTCTGCCCAGTCCCCCACGCCGTCCTCATCAGTATCTGCATCCTTGGCCTCCAAGCGGTAAAATTTCACTCCCGCTGCAGGTTTGGGGAACTGGATGCTATCCATGCCATCTTGGCCGGCGATTTTCACCGCGCCTGGCACTAGCTCCCACAGGCTGCCAGGCTCTCCGGGCGCGGGTCCCCCTGGGGCGCTGGACTGCCAGACTTGGTATTCCTTCCCCTTTTTGGCTGAGAAAGGCAGGCTCACCATGCTGCCTGCCACCTGGATCCCGCCTACCTTGAGGCAGTCTCCTGGATCACGCGGATCGGTACCGAGGATGGATTCCTGGAGGTTGGTGCAGCCATCCTGATCATCATCTGCGGCTGGGTTCATGCCCCAGGCATTATAAACAGCCTGCCAGACATCATCCAACTGGTCCGCACTGCCCTGCCCTGGGCCTGCGGAAAAATCATCCACCCGCGCGCTGACAGGCAGTGAAAAAAAGTAAGCAGCTCCGCACAGGCAGAGGGAAAGGAAGGGCTTGGTCGGCATGGTCAGGAGGGGGATCCAGATGAAGTGACTGGCGACATTCAGAGGGGGCCACCGCAGAAGCACAGGGATGCGCAGCGCAAAAAACGCTGAAAAATACTCAAAATCAGCAGTCTGCCGCAATGCAAAAAGCAGCCGTGGGTGACAGAAAAAGTTCCAAAAACAGGCACCGAGGCACTGACTTTACCATCGACACCGAGCTGCAGGCCCGCTTGGTTAGCCTGCCGATGCCCTCCTACCGTCACTTTTTCCCGATCTTTTTGGCTACCACCGCACTGAGCACAGCGCTCGGTCTTTTTGCCCAGGAGGGAAAGGTCAAGCTAGGCCAGCGCTCAGCGCTGACCTTCACCCAAGGCACGCCCATGGCGGGCGCTGACCAACTGAAAATGCGGCTGCGGGCGGCAGAAATGCCGGGCCTGCTCGACCTTTCCCGCGAGTCCTATGAGGTCATCGTCCCGCGCAGCTACAAGAAAGAAGTGCCGCACGGGCTTTTCATCTGGATCAGCCCGAATGACAAATGCGCTCTGCCTGCGGACTGGGAAAAGGTGCTGGCAGATCGGCGGCTGATTTTCATCGGCGCGCTGCGCTCTGGGAACAACCGGGAGGTCTTTAGCCGGATGCAGCTAGCCATCACGGCCAATGACCAGATGCGCCAGCTTTACAACATCGACCCAGAGCGCGTGTATGTGAGCGGACACTCTGGCGGCTCGCGCGTGGCTTCCATGTTGGCCGTGGCTTATGCGGATATGTTCAGCGGTGCCGTATGCTTCATGGGAGTGAACTTCTTTTTCCCCACCCAGGGCAAAGATGGCACCCTGTACGAGGCGCGCTACATCCCACACCCAGAGATCGCCACCCTGGCTCAGGCAGAGTCACGCATCGTCCTCGTCACTGGGGATAAGGATTTCAACCAGGACAACACGAAGGCGATTTATGAGCAGGGTTTTCAGGCGAATGACTTCAAGCGGGTGAAACTCTTTGACATCCCCGGTCAGGGCCACGGGGCTCCTGCCAAACAGTGGCTAGAAAAAGCGCTCGATTACCTGGACGAAGGGAAAAAGCTGGGCCGCTGAAGGTGCACGACGCCAGTCCAGGGCATCTTTTGCTTTGGCAAAACGGCGTGTGGGGCTATGTCCAGCAGACAGCCATGACCGACCCTGCTACTTTTCAATTCGGCACCCGTGACTCGAAGGAAACCATCGAGGAAGGGGCAGCCTTCGCGCCCAAGTTTGATGAAAACGGCCTCATTGCCGCCATGGCCGTGGATGCAGATACCGGAAAACCTCTGATGCTGGCCTACATGAACGAGGCCACCCTGCGCGAGACGCTGGCCTGCGGTAAGGCCGTGTATTGGAGCCGAAGCCGCAGCAAGCGCTGGCTAAAGGGGGAGACCAGTGGCGAATTCCAGGAGATCGTGGAAATCCTGACGGACTGTGACCAGGACGCCCTGATCCTGCGCGTGCGCCAGCACGGCGGCGGCCGCTGCCACACGCACCGCGCGAGCTGCTTTTACCGTCGCGTCTCTGCCCCGACGGAGGGTGGGCTCGTGGCGCTGGAAAAAGCCTGACCTCCCATGCCCGCGCTGGATTATCCGCCGCCTCTGCGCCGCCTGGTGGCGCAGCTCAAGTCCCTGCCCGGTCTGGGGCCGCGCAGTGCAGAGCGCCTCATGCTCTGGCTGATGCAGGATGGTGGCCGCATTGAGCCGCTGATGGATGCCCTCATGGGCGCTACCTCACGCGTCGTCGCCTGTGAGGACTGCGGATTTTTCATGGAGCATGGCCAGGAGTGCGCGCTCTGCCACGATCCCCGGCGGCAAAAGGCCGTGCTCTGCGTGGTGGAGCAGGCGGCGGATGTCCTGCGCCTTGAGCGCTCAGGCGCCTTCCACGGGCAGTATCATGTGCTCGGGGGCAGGCTCTCGCCGCTGGACAATGTGACGCCAGAGGATCTGCGGATCGCAGCCCTGATGCAGCGGGTGCAGAGCGGCGGCCTGGAGGAGGTGATCCTGGCTGTGGGCTCCGATGTGGAGGGCGAGGCCACCGCCAGTTACCTGGGCGACCTCCTGCGCCATCAGGGCGTGGCCGTCAGTCGCCTCGCCCAGGGTTTGCCTGCGGGAGGTGGGCTGGATCATGCGGACGAGTTGACGCTTTACCAAGCGCTGCATGGCCGCCGTCCGCTCTGAAGCAGGGGGTCACTCTTCGGCATCGATGTCCCAGGCCTTGAGCCACTCCACCCCACGCAGTTTGAAGCCCATTTTCAATAGGCGCTCTTCCATGTCGGGAAAATGAGCGGCACCATAAAAGATGCCCAGACGTGTCTTGCCTGCCTGGATCTGCTTTTTCAGCACCTCCAGGGCATGTTGATTGCGTGCGCCGATGATTGCTGTGCCATCGCC
>JAIWOJ010000127.1 GCA_020216965.1 Prosthecobacter sp. | reverse complement strand
ATGATGCGGGCCGATGCGCCGATGCAGGCCCACCTGCACGGTCACACCGGCTTTTTTCGCGGCCTCTACCATGGCACGGCTTTCGGCGATGGTGTGGCCGGTGGGCTTTTCCACATACACATGCGCTCCGGCCTGGCAGGCGGCGATGCTCTGCAGGGCGTGCCAGTGGTCGGGTGTACCGATGATGACGATCTCGGGCCTGGCCTCGGCCAGCAGGTCGCGGTAGTCCTTGTAGCCCTTGGGGGCGGTGCCGGTTTCGGCTTCGATGTCGGCGATGCCATTTTCTAGCACCGTGGCGTCCACATCACACAGCGCCACGACTTCACAGCGACCGTGGGCGATGGCCTCCCGCAGGATGTTCATGCCCCACCAGCCGCTGCCGATAAGGGCGGTGCGGTATTTTTTCCCCTCTGCCGCGACGAGCGGTAAGGCGGCTAGGGACAGGGAGGCGGAGGTGAGAAAGGTGCGGCGTGAGGTCGGGGACATGGTCGTTTTTTTCAACGGATGAAGCCGGGCCGGTCAATCACAATGAGCGCGTGAGGTGCAGCCGACTGAAAAACGGGGTTGCTCTGGGCGGGTGCTTCGGCTGGAATCGGCGCACTTTTTCCTACCACCATGAGCACTGCATCTGCCTCCGAGTCGCGTCCTGATATGAAGTTGTTTTGGGCCTGTTTCATCGCCCTGGTGGCGACTTCTTTCGTTTTTGGAGTGCGCGCCAATACCATCGGGGAGCTGCAAGATAGCTTCAATCTCTCCGAGGCCCAGAAGGGCAATATCAATGGCGCTGGCATGTGGCCCTTTGCCATCAGCATCATCTTCTTTAGCCTGGTGATCGACTGGATCGGCTACAAGACGGTGGCGTTATTTGCCATCGCCTGTCACCTCGTCTCTCTGGTGCTGACGCTGAATGCCACGGGGTATCAGTCTTTTTATTGGAGCACCCTCCTCGTCGCGGTGGCGAATGGCACGGTGGAGTCCTTTATCAATCCGGTGGTGGCGACGGTGTTCCACAAGGACAAATCCAAGTGGCTGAACATTCTACACGCTGGCTGGCCGGCGGGGCTGGCCCTGGGGGCTCTGTTCTGCGCGCTGTTTCCGCAGACGACGCTGTTCTTTGATGCGGTGTGGAAGTTCCGCTTTGCCCTGTGCATCCTGCCCGTGGTGGCCTATGCGCTGCTGATCCTGCCCTGCAAATTCCCTGTGAATGAGCGTGTGGCTGCTGGGGTGAGTTACCGCGACATGCTGCGGGAGGTGGGGGCCGTTGGCTTCTTCATCATCGGGTTCCTGATGTACTTTGCCATCATGCAATTGGCGGGCAAGGAGGCGACGATGACTACCTCGCTGATCGCTGGGGCCGTGGTCGGTGCGGCTGCGGGGATTTACACGGGTTCTCTGGGGAACTGGCTTTTCCTTGTGGTCTTGGTCGTGATCGGCCCGCTGGCGACGACGGAACTGGGCACGGATGGCTGGATGCCAGAGCTGCTGAAGCTCAATGGCCCCGCAGATTCACCGAACTTCGCGGCTTGGGTGTTTGTGTATGTGTCTGCGATCATGACGGTGCTGCGCTTTTATGCCGGGCCGATCGTGCACCGCTTCTCCCCCATCGGGCTGCTCGTGCTGGGCTCTGGGGTGGCCATCGTGGGGCTGCCGCTGCTTTCCAAAAGTGTCGGCTGGGCGATTGTGGGTGCCTCGACGGTGTATGCGTTTGGCAAGACCTTTCTCTGGAGCACGACGCTCGGCCTGACCTCCGAGCAGTTCCCCAAGGGCGGGGCGCTGACGCTGAATGGCGTGTCTGCCGTGGGGGTGCTTTTCCTGGGGGTGTTGGGCAGCCCATTCATCGGCTACCAGCAGGATCTGGACATGCACGCGCGGCTGGAAAAAGACCATGGCGCGCTGTTGGCAAAAATCGCTGGCCCGGCCAAGCCTAGCCTCTTCGGAGAAACCCCCAGCCTGGATCAGGAAAAGGTGAAGGCGCTGGACGCTGCTGACGCGCAGGAGCTGACCGCCGTGCAGGCAGATAGCAAACGCGGCGCTTTCGCGAACATCGCGGTGCTGCCTGCCCTGATGCTGGTGTGCTATCTGGGCATGCTCCTCTACTTCAAGGCCAAGGGCGGCTATCGACCCGTCGCCATCGGCTCTCACTGACAAAAACGGCCTAGTTCCCTGCCACCGTGGCCTCTTCGGAGGTTTTGGCCTGGGGCGCGCTTTCGGTGCCCCAGAGGGCGGGCAGATGAAACTCATCACGCGGGAAGAGGTCGGTATTCACCTCCCCCAGGGTCGTGCGGTCGTGGTCTGGACCGATGAGGCGGCTTTTGAAGTTCACTTGGGTGAAGGGGGTGAGCAAGCGCTGCACATCCACCCCGGCGAGGCGGAAGTGATGGCGCACCTCCATGTGAGTGAGGCGGCGGCGCAGATCCTGTTCGCTGACTTCAATGGGCTCTTGGCTGCCGATGGCGAGCACGCCAAAGTCAAGGACGTGGGGGAAGACTTTGAGAAAAGTATGGCGCACACGCGCTGAGGGCACCCAGGTGACCGCGTAGCCGCCAGGGCGGAGGCGTTTTTTCACGAGCTGGAAAAACTCTTCTGAATACAGAATGCCAGAGCCTGCACTGTTGGGACGCAAGGCATCTGCCTCAATGATGTCAAACTGCTGGCGGGTGGTGGCTAGAAAGCGCCGACCGTCCCCCTGATGGTGGTTGATGCGCTTGTCTGCCAGCAGCGCGCCTGAGGAGGGGTTGGGATGCTGGGCTTGGTGACGGCGCAGTGCCGTCAACTGCCCGCCGATGATCTCGATACAAGCCACCTCTTCCGTCATATGCCGGGGCGCAGCGCAGTAGGCGGTATCCCCAGAGCCCAAGCCGATGATGGCGATGCGCTCTGGCTTCGGGTGCAGCAGGGCGGGCAAGGCACCGAGGATGCTGTGGATGCCGCCATAGGGCAGCCAGCTCTGGCCGATGCCGTTGACAAACACCACGGACTCTCCAGGCAGGTCCGGGCTGGGCCTGACCTGCTTCATCCCCGCGACGCCAGTGCGGTCCTCGACATGCAGGAATTGATCCGGCTGGCTGCCGTGGATCCTGGCCCAAAAGGTATCCGCATCTGGGATCAGCAGCAGCACGGCCAGCGAGGCACTGAGCCAGAAGCTAGCATTGAACCTTAGCCGGGCCGTGCCAAGCAGCGCGATCAAGCCCAGCCCGGTGCTGAGAAGAACCATCAGCTTCAGCGTCAACGCACTGCCTGCGAGGTCTAATAGGAGGAAGCCCACCAGCAGGGCACCCGCGACGTTTCCCACGATGTTCGCGACCTGCAGGCTGCCAGTGCGTAGGCCGAGCTGCCCGAGGTCAGTCTGGGCAGCTTTTTGCAGGAATGGGAAAGCCATGCCGATGAGGAAGGTGGCAGGCACGATCAAGACCGCAGGCAAGAGACCGTGCAAAAGGGGCAGCAGCCAGGGATCAGGCACACTGCTCCTGGGCAGGGATGGATCCAAAAGCAGGGCCAGGGAGGTGTTCACGTCCAGTGGTTCATAAAGATCAAGATAGGCCGTGAAGCTCTGAAGCGCGGGCAGGTGGACGAGCGCCAGCAGCAGCCCCAGGCCCAGGCCCGCGTAGAGCCCGACCGCAGCCTGCAGCCAGAGAAAAACCTTCAGCGGCTGCCAGCCTTTCTTGACCAGCCTGGCCCCCACGAGGCTGCCCAGCGCCAAGCCACCTAAATAGATGCCCAGCAGGGTGCCAAAGGTGAAGGCGGTGGACTTCAGCATGACCCCCAGCACGCGGAACCACAGCAGCTCCAGCCCGATGGCCAGGAAACCCGATGCGGCGTGGAGCCCGAGGCAGAGGCGAAAGCGCCTCATGGCCCAGAGACGATTCCAGGCATCGTGTGCCATCTCAGCGCTCTGCGTGGCCTTCGGCTCAGGCATCCCTCTTGCCAGAGGCAGCAGGGGCAGCACTCCCAGCGCGCAGAGCGCATTCAGCGCCGCCGCGTGCCTCACGGCCCCCTCGATGCCAAACCGCGGCATCAGGCACCAGGTGCAGAGGATGGCACCCAGCGCTGCGCCCAGGGTATTCATGCCATAGAGCTGGCTGATCGCTGTCGGTGCCATCTGCAAGCTGCCCGAGATGGCCCTTGCCAAAAGCGGCAAAGACATCCCCATCAACCAGGTGGGTGGCAGCAGCAGCAAGATGACGACGATGGAGCCCGTGACCGGGGCCTCCGCCAGGCCAGCCAAGCGTTGGCACAGCAGATCATGGTATAGCCATGGGCTGAGCATGGCCCAGGCCGCGATGCCAAGCTCCAGCAGGGCAAAGAGTGCCAGGCAGCCAGCCTGGCTGCGCCGGTCTGCCAGCCAACCGCCTGCCGCGTGCCCGCAGCCCATGCCGAGCATAAAGGCTGCCACGATCAAGGTCACGGCCTGGACATCACCGCCTGCAAACAGCACCAACATGCGCTGCCAGCACGTCTGGTAGATCAACGCGGCTAGACCGGAGAGACCAAACAGCGCTGTGGCGATCGGGAGGATGGGATGGGCAGTCATGGCAGGGAGGCGAGTTGGCCACCTAGAAATTCCTTCAGGGGCGTCAGTTCTGCGGGCAGCGGCCCCGTGCGTTCTGCGGCCCGCAAGTGGCGCAGAGCCTCCTCACGATGCCCTGCCTCCGCCAGCACTTGGGCCAGGCCCAGGCTGGCCTGCCGCTGTCCTGGAAAATCCTGCAGCACCAGGCGCCAGATTTTTTCCGCTGCTTCCTTCCTCCCCGCAGAGGCCAGGGCAGCAGCGCGCAGGTTCACCAGGGGCAGCAGCGTGCCCCAATGCTCCAGGGCATCCTCCGTGGCCGCCAGGGCTGCCTCTTTCCGGTCCCCTAGATTGATCAGCAGCGTGCAGTAGTTGACCCATGACTCCATATCCTCCGGGTGCTTCTCCGTGGCTTTGCGGAAAAAGCTCACCGCCTCTTCCATCCGACCTGAATTGTGGGCAGCGATGCCCAGCCCTTTCAGCACGCGCGCGCGCTCAGAGCCCTTGGCGAGAGCATCTTGCCAGATGCTTTCACGCGTGCGCATCACCTCATTCCGCACCAGCGTCGCCAGCGCCAGACTGGAGACGACCGCCAGGCCAGTCACCTGCCAGGCGGTGCCCAGATCGGGCAGCCTTTGGCGCAGCCAGCCCAGCGCGCCTGCCAGCGCCAGCAGGATGCCGATGCTGGGCAGGTAACTCCGGTGCTCAGAGAAAAGATCTGGCAGCGGCACGATGCTGGAGGATGGGGCCAGGGTGAGGAAAAACCACAGCAGCCCCGCCAAGATCAGCCCGCCATGGCTGCGGCAGCGGCGGAAGGCCCAGATGGCCCCGCCCAAAAGCCCCATCGTCACTGCCAGGGCACAAAGAAAATCAGCCTCAAACACGGACTGTACCAAGGGATAATCATGGTCAAAACTCTGCCCTACAGGCAGCAAGATCAGGCGCAGGTAATCCATCCAGGCACAGACCTGCGTGCGCGCATAGTCCGCGATGGCATAGTTCACCGGGCCGACGTTTGCTAGATGCAGCGCATCCAGGGCAGTGCCCGTCTTTTGGGTATCCGCCAAGTGGCAGGCGAGGACCATGCCGGGCAGCAGCGGCAGCAGCAGCAGGTGCCCCCGCAGTGCCCACAACGCCTGTTTCACAGGCTCACGGCGCTCTAGCAAGGCGTGGCCTACCAGCAACAGCGGCACCAGCACGCCAGATTCCTTCGACAACATCGCCAGCAGCGTGCAGCCCAGGCTCAGCGCCCCCCAGGCCAGGCGCGCACGCCCCTGGGCTCCGCGCGCCTGCACCCAACTCAGCAGCGCCCCCAGGGTAAAGAGCGTGACCATCAACTCAAAGCGTTGCGCGATGTAGGTGACCGACTCCGTGGCCAACGGATGCGCCGCAAAGGCAAGAGCCGCCATCAGCGCCACGCCCCGCCTGCCAGTCAGCCGCAGGGCCAGGCCATACAGCAGCATCCCATTGAGCATGTGCAGGCTGATGTTCACCAGCCGGTAGCCCGCCGTCTCTATGCCACCCAGACTGTAATTCAGAAAAAAGGTCAGGTAACTGATCGGCCTGAGCGCAAAGTTCACCACCACATCCGACATGATGCCAGAGGAGGCATAGCTATTGATAAACTGATGAAAGTTCAGCGGGTAGAGGAAGCTGCCCGCATCCATAATCAGCGGGTTTTGCATCACATAAGCCTCATCATCCAACACCGATTCATGATGCAGCGTATGGCTGTAGAGGAGCCACGGGATGGCGGCCAAAAGAAAAAGCTGCGGCAGATGCGCACGCTGGATCTTTTGCCAGAGACTGGGGGAGAGCGGGGTATTCATAGCGGCTTCTTTTTTATCCGCCGATATTTCACCCGAAGCCGCGCTGGCAGGCAAAAGACATGGCTTGTAGCGGTTTCCACTTCACCACCACAACGGCCCAGCTCAGCGCCCCAGCCGCCAAGTCAGCTCCAGCCCCAGGCCCAGCGGCAGCGGCGTCACCGGTCCAGCGGGTGTCTCCAGCGGTGCCATCTGGCAGCTCCCCCGCTGCATCTGAAACGTCTGCCTAGAGGCAGGGAAGCCATAAAAGGCCGGACCATTCAGGCAGAGGAAGCGCGTGAGAGCATCCCGCCCAGCCGCCGTGCCCAGGTCCGCGCCCGCTTCATCAAAAGCC
>JAIWOJ010000126.1 GCA_020216965.1 Prosthecobacter sp. | reverse complement strand
CTCCCAGTTCTTCGCGCCGCCCTGGAGGTCGCGTTTGTCCACATGCACACGCAGGGGCTCGCCATGGAAGGTCTGGCTGCGCAGGGTCTTGGCGAGCGCCTCGCAGGCATCGATGATCTCCTGGCGGGTGTCCTCCTTGGGCGTGACGGGCAGGATGACGATCTGCTGCGGGGCAATACGCGGCGGCAAGATGATGCCATCATCATCCCCATGCGCCATGATGAGCGTGCCAATGAGCCGGGTGCTGACGCCCCAACTGGTGGTGTGGACGAGCTGGCGGGTGTTGTCCCGGCCCAGGAACTGGATGTTCGCCGCTTTGGCGAAGTTTTGGCCGAGGTAATGGGAGGTGCCTGCCTGGATGGCCTTGCGGTCCTGCACCATGGCTTCGACGGTGAAGGTATTGACCGCGCCGGGGAAGCGCTCGTTCTCCGTCTTCTCGCCGGGGATCACCGGGATGGCTAGGTGGTTGCGCAGGAAGTCGGCATACACTTTGTGCATCAGCTTGGTCTCCGCGATGGCCTCCTCCGCCGTCTCATGGGCGGTGTGGCCTTCCTGCCAGAGGAACTCCGCCGTGCGCAGAAAGAGGCGCGGGCGCATCTCCCAGCGCATGACATTGGCCCATTGGTTGATGAGCAGAGGCAGGTCGCGGTAACTCTCTACCCAGCGGGCAAAGGCGGCACCGATGATGGTCTCGGAGGTGGGGCGGATGACAAAGGGCTCCGCCAGCTCGCCAGTGGGGATCATTTTGGTGGTGCCGTCCGGCTGCTTCTGCGCCTCCAGGCGGTGATGAGTGACCACGGCGCACTCGGTGGCAAAGCCCTCGGCGTGCTCGGCCTCCTTCTCCAGGTAGCTCAGGGGGATCAGAAGGGGGAAGTAGGCGTTCACATGCCCAGTCTCCTTAAACTTCACATCAAGCTGGCGCTGGATGTTTTCCCATAGGCCGTATCCCCAGGGCTTGATGACCATGCAGCCGCGGACTTCGGAGTTCTCGGCGAGGTCGGCAGCACGGACGACCTGCTGATACCATTCAGGGAAGTCTTTTTCGCGGGTGGGAGAGATGGCAGTCTGGCTCATGGGAGGGGGGCGGAGAGTAGAGGCAAAGCGCAGCCGGTCAAATGATGCGCGCCCGCCAGTGCTGGATCGGCCTCAGTCCAGAGCGCGCTTGGGCCCGGCGATACGCACGGCATTGGGGTTACTGCCACGTCCTGTGGGTGCGCGTGCAAAACGCTGCACCTCATAGTTCGTGACATTGGAGGTGAGCTCTAATTTTGCCAGAAATTCCCAGGTGGCAGCCACGCCGATCTGGTCGGCGATTTTGCGCGCCTCTAGGTAAGTATCGAAGGCATCGGACATGACCTGAAACACAGCCACGCCGTTCGGGTCCAGCTTGAGTTGACGAAGAGTCCGCTGGTAGGCGGAGGTCTCCGCGCGGATCTGCTCCCGCGTCTCCCCACCGCCGGGCTTGGGCGTGAGGAGGAGCTGAACATACACGGTGCCCGGCTTGACCTCCGGCTTAAAGGTGTAGGAGGAGGTGCTCATCATCGGGCTGATGGCCGCGCGCTCCAGGGTGGCAGCCAACTTGAAGGCATCATAGATCACCTTGTCCTTGGCAGCGTTCTTAAAGGCATCCATGCCCGCCAAATCCTTCACAAAGTAGTCCAGGATGTCTTTGGGCGTGAATTTCACCTCCACCGTCTTTGCTCCCCAGCTTAAAGTAGCCTTGCCACCGGCTGCGGCGGCCTTGATGCGCGGGTTGGCAGGGTCTCGCGTGGGATCTAGGGCGATCCATTTGGCAAAGTCCCCCTTCGTGGCATCGATGATGGCGGCAGCCACGTCCGGCATGGCAGCGCGGGTGACGAGGGAGATGCTACCGATGGCGCTAAGCACCTGGCGGGTGGCAGGCACTTTGGCATCTGCCAGGGCTTTGTAGGCCAGGGCGGCCTGGTCGAGCTGGTAGGTGTTCACCAGCGGAGCCAGCTCAGGCCAGGCTGCCGCAGCCGCTTGCGGGCTGCCCAGGATGCCTTCCAGCATTTTGGCAAAGGGATCGATCTTGACCTCCTTGTATTCAAACTGACTGCGGATCTTTTCTAGGCCGTCGATCACGGGCTTGATGAACTCCTTTTCATTCAGAAAAAGCACGCCTTGCTTGGCGACGAGGATGCGCACCTCGTTCGGGTTCTTGGGAAAGGGGCGGGGGTTGGGCAGCCGCACATAGGTGGGCGGGTCTGGCTTGAAAATGGGCGTCTCATCCAGCAGCGCCTTGAGGCGCTCAACTTCAGCCAGGAGCTTCTCCGTCTCTGCCTTTTGCTTCTCTTTCTCTTTTTTTGCCTCTTCTAGTTTTTTCCGGAAGCTGTCCAGGTCCATGAATTTCATGCGGGCCTGCATCTCCGAAGTGTCCACGGTCTGGAGCTGCTCCACGGCCTTTTTCAGCTCCTGCTGGGCTTGTTTTTTCTGCTCCTCCAGTTTTTCCGGGGTTGCGATGGGCGGCGGGAGTTGCTCGACTTTTTTTACGATCTGCTCGTGCTGTTCTTTGGTCACGGGCGGCAGGTCTGAGAGGATCTTTTGCAGCATCCGGGCCGTGTTGAGGCTCATCATGACAAAGACGATCATGAGCACGCCGACGACGTTCGTCACCGCGTCCATGAGGGAGTCGAGGTTCAGTTCAGAATCACCGCCGTTGTTGCGCTTGGCCATGGGGGAAAAAATTGGGCTGGGGGGCTATTTGGGCTGAGCCGGGGCTGCCTCCGGTGGGGTCTTGGGAGGCGGGGGGACTTTACCACGGTACTTATCAAAGAGGGCCAGATCAAGCTGGCCGCGCCCAGGGATGGGCAGCTTGCCGATGCGGATTTGGTAATCGCTCTCCGCGCGTCCGGCTCCGTTATTAAATGCTCCTTGGCCGTCATCGCGGATGAGGTAGAGGACGAGGGCATTTTTGTCTTTTGCCACCTCGGTCAGGAAGTGGTTGTACTCTGGGTTGGCGAGCACGATCTCGGCCGAAGCCCCGACGCGCACATCTCCCTCCCCCCAGGGGTCGAGCAGGCGCAGGGAGCCTGCAGAGCATTCCACAAAGTACACTTTGGTGGTCTCAGGCATCCCTGAGCCTGAGGGCTGCACAACGACGGGCGGTATTTTTTTGTCGGGTGGCACTTGGCGCTTTTTGATCTCCTCCATCAGTTCGGCGATCTGCTTTTTGCTCTCCGCCTGCTGCTCCTTCATGCCCGAGATTTCGGTGAGCAGGTCATCGAGTTGCTTTTGCAGGTTGGCAGCGATCTCTTCATTCTGCTTCTGCACTTCCTTGGAGGAATCCAGCAGCTTGCGCAGCTTGAGGTAGCGCTGCTGACGGTCTTCTAGCTCTTCCTTGAGCTTTTCCAGCTCTGCCAGCTTCTCTTTAAGCACCAAGTCCAACTTGGCGCGCTCCTCCAGTTCCTTGGTCAGGCGCTGGAATTCCTGGGCCATGCGGATCTCCTCAGGGGTGCGGCCTTCTGCTTTATCCACCTGGGCTACGACGAGCACCACGATGATCAGCACCAGCGCGCCGATGAGGCAGGCCAGGATGCTGAGAAAGGGAAAGAGAGAGACCTCATTCCCACTGGACGAGCGCCGTTTTGCCATGGCTTGGGGGAGAGAGGGCTGGGTTACTCGGCGCGGCTGAACCAGCCTTTTTTCTTCACCTGATGGATGAGGATCTGCTTGGTGCCGAGCTCCTTGAGCACGTTGTTCAGACTCTGGATGCCGCTGGCAAGGGCACGGTTGTATTCTGTGCTCTGGCGGATGGCGTCGGTGACGGCGTTGGTAAAGTCCTCGCGCATTCGGTTCACGGCCTGGCCGAACTGGGCATCCACAAACTCCTGATGAGCCGCGGCGCGCTTGTCCAGGTTGTCGGCATAGTCCTTGACCTTGGCGGAGAGGATATTGAGGTCGGTGAGGAACTCACGCTGAGAGGAGGCGACGGCCTTGACCAAGGCGTCCATGAGGTTGCTGGCATCACCGGCGATGGCTGCGGAGCCTGCACCGCCATCATTGAGCCTCGGCAGCAACACCTCATTGCAGAAGGCGTCGATATTATTGAGGTTGTCGTCCTCTGCCTTCGCCAGGACGTTCATGGGAAAGTTCAGGAAAAGCGCGAGCACGAGGCCGAGCAGGGTAGTATCAAAGGCGGTGCCGAGACCACTGGTGACGTTGCCAATGGAACTCATGATTTTGTCCATATCAGACACGTTGGTCAGGTCCATGGCACCGATGGCGCTAGACAGACCGAGCACGGTGCCGATGAAGCCGAGGATGGGGATGGCCCAAAGGAAAACTTTGGTAAGCGCGTAGCTGCCGCCGATGCGGGCGCTATCGATGTTGCTCTGGGCACTGAGCATGTTGGTCACGTCCCCGTTGTTTTGGCGGATCTCGAAGAGTTCCAAGCCCTTGCGGATGCGGTTGACCATCATGCTATCACGCAAGCGGCCGGGGAGCCCATAAAGGTGATCGATGAAGTGTCCGACGTTGTCCGCGTTGATGTCCTGGCTAATGTCTGTGGGCAGCACATCGAGGTACATGGCCGCCTTTTGATGACGGAGCTTTTGGAGCTTGAGATAAAGGATGCCTACCGCCCACCAGAAGAAGAAGGTCTCTGTGTAGTTCACCCAAGTGCGCTCATAGAATAGATCATGCACATAATCCATGGCGTTGGCAGGCGGCTTGCCATACTCACCCACGCCAAAAGGGTAGAGGATGCCATACCACGCCAGGGTAGCCACCGCCCCGATGGCCAGGGCAGTGATGGCACTTGGGTTCGCGGGGTCTTTTTCCTCCCAGCCGCCGCGTGCAGCGCGGTGCTCCTCATAGGATTGGCTGTGCGCAGGCGGCATGGGCTCCTCGGGTGCTGAGGATTCGCCATCGCGGCCCCAGGCATCCCCTGATGAATCCGCAGGGGGGAGGCCCGTGGGCGGGGGCAGGCCCGAAGGTGGAGGCAACGCGACGCCCAGGCTCGCTGGCACGGCGATTTTGCTGTTGCAGCCAGGGCAGCGGACGACTTTGCCAGCCATTTCGGGCTCGGCTTTCAACTGCATGTCACAGGTGGGGCACTTGAATTTCACGGATGGGTTTTGCTAGGGGTGGGTGAAAGGCAGGGGGGGGAACGAGAAAGGCTAGTCAACCTTTACCAGCCTGAACGGCAAAGCCTTTTCTGACCTGTTCACGGGCTTTTGAGACTGATCTTGGGGGCTGGGATGAAAAAATGTCAGGATGGCGCTACAGATACCTGGGGCGTCTGACTAGAGCAGCCGCTCCTTGAGCGCACGGGCCACGGCTGCTGCGCGGCTATGCACGCCTAGTTTGAAGTACAAGTTGCGCGTGTGGGTGCTGGTGGTGTGGATGCTCACGCCTAGGCGATCAGCGATTTCTTTCGCCGTTAGCCCCTCCACCAAGAGAGCCAGGAGATCACGTTCACGCGGTGAGAGGGAGACAGGCGGCCCCGCAGGCTTGGTGAGGCGGGCTAACATTTTGACGACGCTGGCAGCCACCTTGGGTGACATGGGAGATCCGCCCTGGTGCGCCTCGACGATGGCCGCGGCCACTTCTTCGGCACGTGAGGTCTTCAAAAGGTAGCCACAGGCTCCGGCGCTGATGGCTTGGCCGATCTTGGCCTCGTCCTCAAACACGGTGAGGATGACCACGCGGCAGTCAGGAGCCAGCTTGTGCACATCTTGGATGATCTCTAGGCCACTACGCCCAGGCAGGCCCACATCCAGCAGCAGCACGTCTGGCCTACCGCGTCCCCCTGCGCGTAAGGCCGTGAGCAGCGTCTCTGCATTGGCAAAGACTTGGGCAGGGGCCAAGCCGCGCTCTGGGGTGCAGAGGCGCTGTAAGGAGCGGCGGAGGGTGTCGTGGTCCTCGACCACCCAAACCTGAATGAGGGGGGGAGTATTCATGGGGAAGGTACGCGCCAGCGTGGGCTGCGCGCTAGATCCAGTGTGATGCGGGTGCCTGCACCAGGGGCGCTCACGAGGTCCATCTGCGCAAGCATGGCCGCAGCGCGCTCGCGCAGATTTCCCAGGCCATTGCCACTGGAGGGCTGGCTAGGGTCAAAACCGATACCGTCATCTGTGATTTCGAAACGCAGGCCCGCGCGGGTGGGGCTTAGGTGAAAGCGCACCCGGCTAGCCTGGGCATGGCGGGCGATGTTGTGCAGGACTTCTTTGCAAAAAAGGTAGAGCTCACGGCGGGTTTCTAGGTCCGGCTCCTCAGGGAGCGGTGCCGTCGGCAGGGCGCAGTCTAGCTCCATGCCGCGCAGCAGCCTTTCTGTGAGCCTCCGCAGCACATCGATCCAGCTTTGCCCCCCCTCCACAGGACTGCGAGCACCGAGCAAGTCCACCATATCCCGCATGGAATCCGCCGTCTCTTCGGCCACGCGGCTAATCTCCAGCAGGTCTGAGCGCATCGCCTCTGGGCTGACGCCCGACTGGGTAGCAAAGGAACAAAGCAGGGTAATGCTGCCAAGGTTGGAGCCGATCTCATCATGAAGATCGCGCGCCAATTTATCGCGCAGCCGCTTCGCTTCCCTCAGGCGCTGGCGGTGTTGACGCCAAAGCAGCAGGACGGAGAGCACCGCGATGCCGCCACCCCCACCCACACTGCCATGCACCCACTGCTGCTGGGTGCGCTCGGAGATCTCC
>JAIWOJ010000125.1 GCA_020216965.1 Prosthecobacter sp. | reverse complement strand
AAGCCATCGCCGAAGACTACGCGGCCAGGGAACCTCGCATCCGCTTGATCAAAGACCTGCCCCAGGGAGGTTGCGCCTACAACCGCAACGAGGCCATCCGGCGTGCCACAGGCACCTACATCGCCTTCCTGGACAGCGACGACCTCTGGCTGCCTGAAAAGCTGGACAAACAAGTAAGCCTCATGGAAAGCACCGGCTGCACTTTAGGCTACACCGGCTATGCTCAGATGGACTGGCAAGGAAACCGCCTGCCCCAGACCATCCTCCCCCCACCCCAGCTTACCTATACCGACCTGCTAAGCGACAATCAGCTCGGCTGCCTCACCGCCATCGTGCGGCGTGATGCCTTTCCTGATCTCCACTTCGTCGATCACCTTCATGAAAATCTGATCCTCTGGCTGCGCCTGCTACGGACGACCACCGCGCATGGCCTGCCCGAGCCACTGGCCGTCTATCGTCAAGCGCCTGGGAGCCGCTCGGGCAACAAGGTCAAAGCCGCCCTGGCCCGCTGGCGGATCCTCCGCCGTTATGAAAAGCTCCCCCTGCACCGCGCCATCCCCCATTTCATCAGATACGCGCAAGCAGCCCTGAAAAAGCACAACATCACCCAAGCGCTCACCAGAAACTGAAGCCCCCTTCTGAAACGGTCGCATGAAAAAATTTAGCCCTCAAATCTACCTAGCTACGGCTTGTGGGGCTGCACTGGCCCTCTTGGGCGTCGTGGCCTTCTTCAATGCCTTCACAGACAATCATGGTCTTGTCTTTAATCTGAATCGGCGACCTTTGGCGCGGGCCTTCGATCCTTCTGAAATTCGCGTGCTGAAGAGGAATCTAATTTACCGCAGGTATGACTACGAGACCGCCGTGTTTGGCACTTCGAGGGCACTCTACGGCTTTGACTGCTCCCACCCCTTCTGGGGCACTCAAAATGCGATCAACGCTGCAATGCCTGGCATCACCTTTCAAGAGATGGGGGAGGCTATTTGCCATTTCATCACCCATCAAAGACCTAAGAAAATCCTTATCACGCTGGATTACGGTAGCTTTACGCCCAGTAAAGATCCGTTCCACTATGATTTTCAGACGCATCCCGCCAAACATCTAGGCCAGGCTGCCAATGATCTATTCATCACGTTTCTATCCGTCGATACCCTGACACAGAGCTTGGTGTCTCTCTGTTCCAAGCAAAGGCTGTATGACCTTCATGCGGCACTAGATAATCAGACCGTGCTAGCAAGAACGCTAAAACAGGGGGACCTCCATAAAAGTTTTCAGAAGGCCGAGGTGCGCTGCGCGGAATTTTGGGGGAAAAGTGAGCCGCAGATGATCGACTCAAATCTAGTGCGCCGAATCATCTTGGAGGCAAAAAAACGAGATGTGGAGCTTTTCTGGCTGTTTAACCCCTTTCACCACCATCTGGTGAGCTTCTTCAAAAAAAGGGATGGCCTGCAGGCAATGCTGGATTGGAGGCGGGAAATGGCTGAGCTGCTGCTGGAAAGTGGTGAAAGACGTGTATTTGCTTGGGACGGCTGCAAGCCTGTTAGCCTCAGCATTGACGAGCTGATTCAGGAAGCTCGGGGCGGACTTCCTCTCTTTTTTGAGATGTCTCATTTCAGCCAAAGGCTGGGAAACAGGATGCTGGACCAATTAGCATCTGGAAATCACACGACTCGGGATTCACCGGAGCAAATGCTCCTCATCCAAAAGGACAATCTATCGTTGCATCTTCAAACTCTGGCCGAGCTTTGGGGGGCACTCTAGAGCCCAATTCATTTACTTGGGATGCTGTTCAACTCCGCCATCTTCCTGTTTGTTTTCCTGCCTCTATGCATGGCAGGTTTTGGCCTTGCCTTCCGCAGATTCGGCCTAGAAGCAGCCTGGCTATGGCTGGCTGCCGCATCCGTGTTTTTCTATGGCTGGTGGAATCCCGTCCATGTGCCGCTGCTACTCATTTCCGTGAGCGCAAACTACTGGCTGGGGCGCAGGCTGGCGCTACCAGATCAGGGCAGCCACCGCTGGCTGCTGACGGCGGGCGTGGTGGTGAACCTAGGCCTTCTCGCCTGGTACAAATACTGGCACTTCATCGCCTCAAACGCGGCGGGTCTGCTTGGGCTTGAATGGCATGGCGAGCCGCTGGAGCTGCCCCTGGGCATCTCCTTCTACACCTTCCACCAGCTAACCTATCTGCTGCACTGCCGGGCAGGCAGGGCGCAGGGCACGACCTTCCGCCACTATGTGCTGTATGTGACTTTTTTCCCGCAACTGATCGCTGGGCCGATCGTGCGCCCCATGGAGATGCTGCCGCAACTGCGCGAGGCCCGAGAACGCGCCTTCCGCTGGGAGGACCTTTCCGTCGGCTTCACGCTGCTCAGCATTGGTCTGTTTAAGAAGATGGTCATCGCCGACCATGTGGCCCGCTGGGTGGGGCCGGTCTTTGATCATGTGCCGGAAAGCACCGTGGTACCTCTGCTAGACGCCTGGGTGGCGGTGCTGGCCTACACGCTTCAGCTTTATTATGACTTTTCCGCCTACTCGGACATGGCGCTGGGGCTGGCGCGAATCTTTGGCGTGAGCCTGCCCGGGAACTTCTACTCTCCCTACAAGGCGCTGAGCATCGTGGACTTCTGGAGGCGCTGGCACATCACCCTCTCGCTGTTTCTGCGCGACTACCTCTACATTCCCCTCGGCGGCAACAGGAAGGGGGAATTCCGGCGCAATGTGAACCTGCTCCTGGTCATGGTCATCGGCGGCTTCTGGCATGGCGCGGGGTGGACTTTTGGCTTCTGGGGGCTCTGGCACGGGCTGGCGCTGCTGGTGAACCACGCCTGGATGAAGTCGGCCATCAGCAGGCGCTTCAATGGTCTGGCTGGCATCGTGTTCTCATGGACGCTGACCTTCCTCACCGTGATCATCGGCTGGACGTTCTTCCGCGCGCCCGATATCCACAGCGCCGTGGTGATCTTGTCAGGGATGTTTGGCGGCTCCGGGCTCGAGCTGCCTTCCGCATGGCTGGGCAGGCTGGCCTTCCTTGAGCCGCTCGGTATCACGGGCCGCTCCTCTTGGATGGTCTTTGAATCGCCATGGCAGATTCTTCAGTTGCTGGCATTGCTCGTGGCCACCCTTTGCCTGCCCAACGCGCTTCAAATCACCGCTGGTAGCATGATCCCGTCGAATCAGGCATCCCTGCCTAGCACTCCTTCCCGTCTCCGTTGGCGGCCCTCCTTGGGCTGGGCCCTACTCTGCGGTTTCTTGTTCGCATCCGCCTTGCTGCATCTGGGTCGCCTGAGCGAATTTCTCTATTTCCAATTTTGATTCCCCTCAAAATCCCGAGAAGAACGGACCTTGGACTCCTTCTCTCGGAGTGAATCACCCCCCCAGAGCTGTTCTTGTTGGTGCCTGGAAGCGGGCTGATAATTAGAAAATATCTTGGGTGAATTTTTTAATGCATCGAACACCCGACAAAGCTCCAGGATACCGTCGTGACATCGATGGCTTGAGGGGGCTGGCGGTGCTGTTGGTGGTGGTTTTTCATGCGCAACTGCATGGCAGGCTCTTCCCCGGTGGGTTCATCGGGGTGGATGTGTTTTTTGTCATCTCTGGCTACCTGATTACGGGGCTGATGCGGCGGGATCTGGAGCGTGGCTGCTTTAGCCTGGCGGATTTTTGGGAGAGGCGGGCACGGCGCATCCTTCCGGCACTGGTGGTCATGGTGCTGATGGTGCTGGCCGCAGGGTTCGTCCTGATGCTGCCCTCGGACCTCGGTGCGCTTGGTCGCTCCGCCGTGGCTCAGGCGCTGATGCTGGCGAATGTGCATTTCTGGATGGAGGGCGGAGGATACTTTGCTGGTCCGGCGGAGGAGAAGCCGCTGCTGCACATGTGGTCCCTGGCGGTGGAGGAGCAGTTTTACCTGCTGATGCCTTTTCTCTGCCTGGGCCTGGCAGCTTGGCGGGGGCGGCATGGAGATCTACGCAGTTTTTGCCTGCGGGTGTTTGCAGCACTCTTTGCGCTGAGCCTTGGCGTCTCCATCGCGATGGTGCGGGTGGATGCGCACTGGGCTTTTTATTGGCTGCCCTCCCGTGCCTGGGAGCTGCTCTTGGGGGCGCTGCTGGCCTGCGCGCCTGATGGCGGGCGTCTGGGCCGCGCACTGTCCAGGTGGCATGGCTGGGTAGCCACGGCAGGGCTAGCTGGGATCTTGGCCGTGGGGATGGTCTATGATGGAAAGACGCCTTTCCCTGGCCTGGCGGCGCTGCCACCTTGCCTGGCTGCGGCGATGCTGATCTGGGCGGGCGGGGTGCAGGATCGCTGCACGTAGGGACTCGGCAGCCTGGGACTGCGGGTGCTGGAGTGTGCGCCAATGCGTCACTTGGGGCTGGTGTCTTACTCCCTTTACCTGTGGCACTGGCCGCTGCTGGCCTACCTGAAGTATTTGAATCCTCAGATGCTCACCAGCCTGGAGCCGCGCCTGTGCAACATGATGGCAGTGCTGCTGAGCTGGGGGCTGGCGGTGCTATCCTGGCGCTGGGTAGAGACGCCGGTGCGCACGCGCGCGGTACTGCCTGCAAGGCGCAGCCTAGCAGGTGCAGCCGTGGGCAGCATCGTGCTGGTAGGGGCTCTGGGCTGGCTGATGCTTGGCGGTCTGCCTGGACGTGTGCCTGAGCAGGCTCTGGACCTGGCACGCACGGAAAGCGCGGCCTGGTCTGTGCCGGATGAGGCAGACATCGACCGCGAGGATGGCGTGACGCGCTTTGGCCCGGACCGTGGTGCCCCCGTGGGTGTGCTGATCTGGGGCGATAGTCATGCGAAAAGCATGGTTCCCGCCCTGGAGTCCTGGTGCGCACGCACGGGCAAGAGCGGCGCGCTGGCTGCTTTTCCGGCGACACTGCCGATGCTGGGCTTTCACCGCCAGAGCCGCGATGGGCTGAATGAACGCACCCAGGCCTGGGCGGAGGGCATCCTGGAGGTGATCCGCAAACGCCAAATCCCGGACACCATCCTCACCGCCTACTGGAAGCGCGGCCCTGGGACGCGGCCCGCAGAGTTTAGCGCGGCGTTGGTGGAGACGGTGCGGGCTTTACGCGCCACAGGCACGCGCGTTTGGGTTCTCCTAGATGTGCCTGCGCATGATTTTCTGGTCAGTAAAGCGCTGGCTCTACACGCCATGCACCCTGCCCTGCTGCGGGATCCGCGCGACCTTGGCACCCGCCTGCTGGAGCACCGCCGGGCCAATGCCGTCATCGAAGCCACGGTGCCAGAGCTAGAAAAGGCTGGGGCGCGTGTGCTGGACCCTGCGCCGCTGCTGTTTGATGAGGCCGGGCGCGCGCTCCTCTGCCTGAATGATGAGGCCTTGTACAAAGATGGTGACCACATCAGCTACGCGGGGGTGAAGCTGCTGGAGCCTATCTTTGCCCCGATCTTTACCCCCTGATGTGAGGCGGCTGCCGCCAGGCCGCCAGGGTCTGATACACCTCGGCGTAGCGTGCGCAGATTTTCACCAGGTCTAGCTCCGCCCGCACCCAGTCTGCCGCCCGTTGGCCCATGGCTGCCGCAGGGCGGCCTGAATCCTGGAGAAACTGGATCATGCCTGCACTGAGAGGCGCTTGATCGCGCGGGATGCGTTGAAAATGGACGCCCGCCTGGCCAAATTCCACCTCAGGCATGCCGACAAAGTCCGTCAGCAGACAGGGCAGGCCGCAGGCCATGGCCTCCCCGACGGCGTTCGGCATGCCTTCCTGCTCGGTGGGAAAAACAAAGAAGTCCGCCGCGCGTAGCCAGTCCTCCACGCGACTGCTTTCCCCGGCGAAAAGGACGGAGCCCGCGCACTCTGGCCGGTCTGCCAGGGCGCGCATTTCGCGCTGAAAATCCCCCAGCGCGCGCATCCGCTCCCCGGTCATGAAGGTGGGCCGTTCAAAGCCGCCCACCAAAACCAAGCGCGCCTCAGGGCAGTGCGAGCGCACCTGTGGCCAGGCGCGAAGGAGTAGCTCGATGCCCTTGCGCGGAACGATGCTGCCGGTGAAAAGAAAAACCCGCGCGGCGGGTTCCAGCGCCAGCTTTTGGCGGAGCAGCAGCCTTTCCTGCGGATCTGCTGGGCGAAAGCGGGACAGATCGACCCCATGGGGGATTACCTGCAGCTTGCGGCTGGGCACGCCCTGACTGTGAAACCAGCGCGCCATCACCGTCGTGCCTACCACGACGTGGCTAAAAGGGCGGTAATTCAGCCAAGACTTTCCCCGCTGCACCCAGCGCCGCCAGGCGGGTAGGGCCATGTCCTCACGGCCTACCATGGTGCCCACATAGAGACAGGGCACGCCCAGGCGGCGGATGCGCCTGAGCCAAGGCCGCGAAAGATCGTGCGCCAGGGAGGTCTGCAAAAGCCGCCCCGCTGCCGCCGCGGGGGGCGGCTGATGGCGGAAGTCTGCCCAGGCGGCCTGAAAAAGCGCCGCATCTCGCACCCAGGGCTGGCCCTCAGCCTTCAGCCGGTGCACCAGGAGATTCGCCTGAAGCGGCTCGCGTTCCGCATGGGCCTCATCTTCCCGCAGGGTAAAGACCCGATAGCCCACCCCATGCGCTGCTAGCGGCACACTGTAGCGGCGAAAGCGCTCCGCAGCCCCCGCCAGGATCGGGTAAAAATGCCGAAAGACCAGAGACACCTCAATGTCACCTCGTCTAGG
>JAIWOJ010000124.1 GCA_020216965.1 Prosthecobacter sp. | reverse complement strand
GGTTCGGCCCCACCAACGTCCATCGCAAGTGGACCAAGGGCAGCGGTGCCGCCCTCTGGGGGCTGAACCCAGAGGATCTCAAGGGCAAAATGCCTACCTTCCTCCCCGATGTGCCCGAGGTGCGCGAAGACTTGGCAGACTACCTGGGAGAGATCATGGCCTTCGACGCCTGCGTGGGCCTGCATCTGAAGCGTCTGGAAGAGCTAGGTGAGCTGGACAACACCCTCGTCGTCGTCAGCGGCGACCACGGCGCCCCCGGCTTTCCCCACGGCAAGTGCAATCTCTACGACTTTGGCACCCACGTCACCCTCGTCGCCCGTGGGGCAGGCACGCCCGGCGGACGCGTGCTAGATGATTTTGTGAACCTGATGGACTTGGCTCCAACCTTCCTGGAACTGGGTGGCGTGAAACCACCGGAGGTCATGACTGGACGCAGCCTCATGCCCGTCTTGCACAGTGAAAAAAGCGGCCAGGTGGACCCCGAACGCACCTGGGTCATCACCGGGCGCGAGCGGCATGTGGAATCTGCGCGCGAGGGCTTCCTGCCCTACCCGCAACGTGCCCTGCGCACACCGGACTACCTTTTCATCCTCAACTTCAAACCCGACCGCATGCCCATGGGGGATCCAGGGCAGCTCGACGCCGATGCCACCACCCTGACGGAGAACACCCACGTCAGCTTTGCTGATATGGATAGCAGCCCCACCAAGGCCTGGCTCATCGGTGAACGCGCCAATCCGCAGTGGAAGCAGCACTTTGAATGGGCCTTCGGCCAGCGCCCACGCGAGGAGCTGTATTTCATCAGCAAAGACCCACACGAGGTGAAAAACGTGGCCGACGACCCCGACTACGCCACCATCCGCGACCAAATGCGCGAGCGCCTCATGGCCGAGCTACAGCGCACCAAAGACCCGCGGGTGGAAAATGACGGTGCCTTCTTTGAGACCGCGCCCATGGCTGGCCCACTGCCGGATGATGTCTCCAAGCCGAATCGCGGAAAAAAGGGGGCGGAGAAAAAGGCCAAATGAAAGGCAAGCCGCGCCCAGCACTGCACAAGATCGGGAACGCATCCCAGGGCTAGGGCAGCGTTGATAGAGGCGCATGATCAATCTCACCCGCCTCTACTGTGATGTCGCCCAGCCCATGGACCATCTGCGCTACGGCCGCGGCCATGGCGCGCCAAGCACGGCGGCAGAGCGCCGCCCCATCGTGGTCTGGAACATCACCCGCCGCTGCAATCTGAAGTGCCTGCACTGCTATCAAGATTCAGATTCCAAATTCTACCCTGGTGAGCTGGACTGGCAGCAATGCACGGGCGTGGTGGATGATCTGGCTCAGTTCAAGGTACCTGCGCTGCTGCTCTCCGGCGGTGAGCCGATGATCCACCCGCGCTTTTTTGATTTAGCAGAGTATGCCACCCGCCGCGGCCTGCGTCTGACGCTGAGCACCAACGGCACCCTCATCGGCGCGGATGAGGCGCAGAGGCTCAAGGACATCGGCTTTTCCTATGTGGGCATCTCCCTGGATGGCATGGGGGACACCCATGACCACTTCCGCGGGCGCAGTGGGGCTTTTGATAAAGCCGTGGCCGCTTTCCGGCACTGCAAGGCGGTCGGCCAGAAGGTGGGCCTGCGCTTGACGCTTTCCCGCCACAACATCGACGACCTGGACAACATCCTAGACTTCATCGAGCGCGAGGACATTGAGCGCGTGTGCTTTTACCACCTGGTCTATAGCGGACGGGGCGCGGACCTCATTGAGGTACCGCATGAGGACACCCGCCGCGCCCTCGATAAAATCCTGGACCGCACTGCCCAATGGGCCGCCGAAGGCAGACCGCGCGAGGTGCTGACCGTGGACCAACCGGTGGACGGCCCCTACCTGTATCTGCGCCTGCTGCGGGAAGATCCCGAACGCGCCGCCAAGGCCCTGGAACTGCTCACCTGGAACGGTGGCGGCGCGAATAGCTCAGGCACCGGCATCAGCAACATCGACACCCAAGGCAATGTGCACCCCGATCAGTTCTGGCACAGCCTGACGCTGGGCAATGTCAAAGAGCGCCCCTTCAGCGAGATCTGGAGCAGCCGCGACCACCCTCAACTCAATGCCCTGCGCAACCGCAAAGAGCACCTCACCGGCAAATGCGCCTCCTGCCGCTGGCTCAATGTCTGCGGCGGCGGCTTCCGTGTGCGCGCCCTACAGATGACTGGGGACTTCTGGGCACCCGACCCCTCCTGCTATCTGCGGGAGGAAGAAACCCGTGCAGAGGCCATGGCGGCCTAGCTGCACGGTTTCAATTCCAAGCTTGGCAGATTCACTTCACAAACATCGGATCGTCGGGATTGCCTTTGCTGAGTAGGTAGGCCAGGAGGTCGAGGATGTCGTCCTCCTTGAGCATGTAAAGAAGGCCAGGCGGCATCATGCTGACCTTGCTCTCCTCTGTCTTCACAACCTTACGCGCGTCCACATTGGTGAAGTTGTTTGGGTCCATCATGTTCGTGCAGACCATCATGGTGTTCTCCTTCATGTTCGCGATACGGCCCACAACCTGAGAGCCATCCTGGAGCGTGAAAACGGTGCTGCCATACTGGTCGCTGATCTCCTTGCTCGGCTCAATGATGTGCTCCAAAAGATCCCGTGGGCTGTATTTCCCAGCCACCGAGGTCAAATCCGGCCCGACAGCGCCGCCTTCATTGTTGAAGCGGTGGCAGGCAAAGCACGTCGCGGCCCCAAACATGTTCCGGCCATTTTGGAAGTCACGATTCCCCTCCAGCCCGACTCCGAGCGATTTCTCAAGGTCAGCTACCGTCCAGGCTTTGACGAAGTTCATCGGCTTGGTGGTGAAGCTAGGTGCCTTCGGCTCTGGCTTGGCATCCAGCACATCCTTGATGGCGAGCTTTTCCTCCTCGCTCATGGTGGCGAGGGCATCCTTTTTGATCTCGCCAATGAAAAGGTCAAAGGAGGCTCCGCCTTTGTAGTTCGCGGCACGCAGGAACCAGCGGAAGTAGTCGGCACGCAGTTCTTTCGTCCAGCCAGTTTTGGCAAAACGCAGGATGCGCGCGTAGTCGATCTGTTCCTCCTGCGTGGGCGAGTCATTCACCCACGGTGCCGCCTTGGCCACGATCGCCGCATCGCCAAGATAAACGAGCACTTCAGCAAGGTCGCGATTGAGCCCCGTGTCGTTCGTCGGGAACAGGGGGCTGAGCTTGGCGATGAGGGCAGCCTTGGTCGGCTCATCCGGCTCGCCGAGGCGGGTGAAGACCAGCATGTGATTGCGGATGTAGGTCACACGATCGAGCCCTTTGAGCGCTTTGAAATCAATCCTACCAAGGGCATCCAGGAGCGGCTTCATCAGCGCTTTGTCCCCACCGCTGCTGCGTGCCAGGGCCATCAGCGCGGTCAAAGCGGCACGCGGATTGGTTTCTTGGAGTGCTTTGTCTTTCCATGAGGCCAGCGGCTGAAGCTCCAACGCGGTGCGCGCGGCAAAGCGCAGATGGCGATCCGGCGATGCGAGGTGAGGCCACGCAGCCTCGACACTTGTGCCTGGCTGTTCCAGAGCTTCACGCAGCTTGGCAAGGTCGGTCGTGCCCGACTTGACTGGAGCATCCGATGCCTCCCCCCCAGTGTATGTCACCCGATACAGGCCGGATTGCACCTTTCTGCCGCCGATGCTCACATACATGGCACCATCTTTTCGGGAGACCTCAATGTCCGTCAGAGGCAGCGGTGATGCGCTCATAAATTCCTCCGCCGTGCCTGTGTAGCCCGCGCCGCTAGGGGAAAGGTGAACGGCATACATTTTCCCGTAGCTCCAGTCACAAATGAAGAGTGCTTCCTGATATTTGGCTGGAAACTTTGCCCCGTAGCCAAAGGCCACCCCCGTGGGCGAGCCAGGACCGATGTCCACCACGGGCGGCAGGCTGTCTTCCCAGCGGACCGGCCATTTTTTGCTGCAAGTGCGCCAGCCAAACTCGCCCCCACTTTGCATGAAGCACACGCGCGTGGGCCGATACCAGGGCATCCCGGTATCCCACTCCATATCCGCATCAAAGCCGAAGATGTCTCCCTGGCGGTTGATCGCGATGTCATAGGTATTGCGTGTGCCGATGTTGATGAGCTCCCACTGCTTGCCATCCAAGTCCGTCTTTGCCAGCCACCCACCAGGGGCCAGTGTATCGCGCATGAAACCACGCCCTAGCAGCATCGGGAAGAGCTGATCCTCACCCCAGTGACGTGGCACCCTGCTGGTTTCACAACTTGGCTCCGGGGTCTGGTTGCCGCACATCACATACAGGCTTTTGCCATCAGGGGATGCGATGACGCCATGCGGACCGTGCTCACCGGCCTTGCCTGGAAAGGGGCGGAGTAGCTCGACCGTGTCGAATTGGTCATCCCCGTTCGTATCCTTGCAGCGGTAGAGTCCCCTGCCCTGGTATGCCTCGTCATTCACCACCCCATAGAGGGCACCGGCATGGTAGAGCAGCCCCTGGCAGTGCCCGAAATCGATGCTCAGCTTTTCCACTTTCGTTTCTCCTGCACTCCCTCCGACGGCGGGCGGGGTGATCCGATAGAGCGCTCCATATTGGTCACTGCAAATCAGTCGCCCTTGGTCATCCTGGGTCATCGCCACCCACGAGCCTTCTTGCTCTTTTGGCACAGAGTAGAGCAGTTCCACTCTGAATCCCTTTGCGATTTTTATTTTATCCGCTGGCGTAGCTTGGTCAGCTAGCTGGCCGTGACTTATGGCCGAGAGGAGAAGCAGAGAAAAGATGGGTTTAATCATGGAGGAAAAAGGGGGGCACTAAACGAAGAGATGGCGCTGAGGTTTGCATTTGTCTAAACTGAAACACGACTTCAAGTTTGATGGACCAAATTGGCATTGACGCTCCGCCTCAATTCGACAAAAAAACCTTGGTTCCTGAAGCGAATCTTCAGAAACACCCACCATCAAACCACTAAACCAACGAACCATGCTTAAGACCGCCCTAACAATCCTAACCCTCAGCGCTGCCATTGCCGCCCATGCTGGCAGCCCTGCCCCTGCTGCGACGATCAGCCCCACGGTCGAACCCTCAGAAATATCCTACAGCAACCTCTCCCTTTCCTGGCTACGGCAGTGGGCAGAGGTAGATGGAGCGCCGATTGATGCGGATAGCAACGGCGTCGCTCTGGGGCTCGAGTTCTCTCCGGTCAAGCATCTCTATCTGTCCCTTGGGGGCTCCTGGAGTAACATCGAGTTCAGCGGCCCTGGAGGCACCTTGGATGGGGATTACTGGACCTTCCATGGTGGCGTGGGTGGATGGATCCCCTTGGCGGACAATATCCATTTTGTCACCGAGGTAGGCGGTCATTACGGGCAACTGGACATCGATGGCGGCTTGCGACAAAATAGCTGGGGTGTCTATGTGACCCCACACATCCGTGCCAAATTTGGCGCGCTGGAAACCCATTTGGGCGCGATTTACAATAGCAACGACACCGCGTTGGCAGACTGGAGCGCCTTTGTGCGTGTGCTTTATGAAGTTTGCTCTGGCTGCGACCTCTTTGTCACCGGCACCTGCGGCTTCCAATCCCAGGACTTTGACAGCGCCTTCGGCCTGAATGTCGGCCTGCGCGTGAAGTTCTGATCCTGAATCATAGAGCAAGGCTCCACCCAAAATCCGCAGGTGCCATCGCCTGCGGATTTTTTTTACAGTCCCCAATCCCCCTCAGCCATGACTGACCGAATGGACTGCCCGGCTAAGGCTGGGGGCAGATGATAAAAATGGCAGACGGTCTCATCCCGTGCATAGACTGAAGGGAGCTCGTCCCAAAGTTGCTGGCCGGGGAAGGAAGTTAAGTTCAAAAAAGGCCAGGAGACACCCTCAGGATCAGGAGCCTGATCCATGAGCCACCAAGCGAGCAACTGCGGCATGTCAGGCCCAGCTTCAGCGGAATACCAATCCAGCACCTTCCAGGTCGGGATGCCCTTCATAGGGCGGTTTGTGAGAATCAGAAAGGCGTGTAGCCCACCGCGGTCGTCAGCCAAGCCCACCATGAAGTGACGGCGCATCGGAGACCGAAGGTACCAGCGCAGAGACTCCAAGCTGTAGCTCTTGTGTAGCTGACCCGTAACCCCGCTCTGCCTCAAATGGGTGATTGGTTCCAAATCTGTCACCACCCGCAGACCGGGAGGCCAGAGAGGTGGCTCCCGGCTAGAGAATCCTGCCAGCACCGCCCCGGCAGCACCGCGCAACACGAGTGTGCGGCGCATGCTTGTGCGCCCGATCCATCCCCAGCGCAGGAGCAGTTGCTGAACCTCTGGGCTAGGCGTGGTATCAATGAGCAGGCAATGGCGTCCCTGGCGCTGGAGCAGCAGACCCATGGGGAGGGCAGCTTGGCGCTGCCCTTCCTCCACAGCCCAAGAGGTGGCGATGAGTGCAGGCACCTGCCTCCCCTCCGCATCTTCATAGAGCGTAGGAATGGTGCCGAGATACCCAGCCACCCTGCCTGAGCTGCGTAGCACCCAGCCACGACAAGGATGCGCCTGAGCATACGGATTCTCATCCCACCAGTAGGCCATGCGCCGAAGCCACGTTTCCCCATCGCAGGCTCCCTCCCCCTGAAATTGGCCCATCAAAAATGGCACCAACTCCTCCCGGGCAGAGGGGCGATCTTGGTAGGGCTCAATCGTTGCGGA
>JAIWOJ010000123.1 GCA_020216965.1 Prosthecobacter sp. | reverse complement strand
ACCAAGTTCATCGGGACGGAAGGCTGGATATTTACCGAGGCTGAACAACTCAAGGCCAGTTCAATGGACATCCTGCGGATCAAGCTGAAGGATGGCGACACGCGCCTGTTCGCTTCCAAGCATCATCACCGGAACTTTATTGATGCCGTTCTGTCACGCGGCCCGACCGCCGCTCCGGCGGAGGTGGCCCAGCGTGCTGCCAGCATCTGCCACATGGGTGCCATCGCAGCTAAATTCAGTCAGCCTTTGAAGTTTAACCCAACGACGGAACGCTTTGATGGCAGCGATGCCGCGAACGCGATGCTGACCCGCCCGATGCGCGGCCCATGGACGATCTGATTCACCCTCATGAGATCGCTGCTATTCTATTTAGCCACGCTTACTGCCACAGCAGGGGAGCTTCAACTAACCTTGCCGCCCATCGTGTATGCTACGCCAGGTGTAGAGATGAGCGTGTATCACGACAACATCATCCTCACCGAAACACCGGAGAACTACCGCTTTGAGTTCCAGTGCACCGTCGGCAAAAGTGAATCTTCACGCTGGAGCATCACTGCCAAGGACCAGGATGTGGGGGACTACCCAATGGAAGTGCGCGTGCGTGATGCCAGTGGCAATTTGCTAGAAAGTGCGCGCAGCTTGGTGCGCATTGCGCCTGCTAACGCTGGGGAGGGCCGGAGTCTGCGGCTGCTGATCGTCGGTGACAGCCTCACTCACGCCAGCGCCTATCCCAATGCTCTTGCCGATCTACTTTCCCGTCCTGGCAACCCAGCATGGAAGATGCTCGGCACGCATCATCCAACCTCAGCCAAGCCTAGCGTCTATCATGAAGGGTACGGTGGCTGGAAGTGGGCCGACTTCCTCACGAAATACACGGCACCTTCGCCCGGAGACACCGCAGGCCCGCTTGCGCGTAAGGCTACTAGCCCTTTTCTTTTTCCTACAGCGGATGGGACCAAAGGGATCTTTGACTTGCCGCGCTATTTTCGGGAGCACTGCGATGGTGTGCCGCCGGATGTCGTTACCTTTTTGCTAGGCATCAACGATTGTTTTGGCGCTGACCCGCAGAATCCCGATGGCAAGATTGATGAAGTGCTGAATCAGGCGGACAAGCTGCTAGCGGCGTTTCATCAGGCTGCGCCGAAGGCTCTGCTGGCCGTTGGTCTGACCACGCCGCCAAATGCACATGAGGCGGCGTTTCAAGCAAATTACCAGGGCAAATACACCCGTTGGGGTTGGAAGCGAATCCAGCACCGCTTAGTGCAGCACATGATCGAACGATTCTCAGCCCGTGAGAGCGAGAGGATCTACCTTGTGCCCACGGAGCTGAATTTAGATCCTGTTCATGGCTATCCAGACAATAACGGGGTTCACCCGAATACCTTCGGCTATGCGCAAGTTGCAGCTAGTTTTTATGCCTGGCTAAAGTCCTCCGCAGCAGGCAAATGACCAAGCGCTTTGCTACCAGCGATCAATCAACGACTCTGCGATTAAGGAAGGGGTAACTGGTGACGACCTCGATGATGAGGGTCTGCATCCTGTGACCCTCTGCGGCGATCCTTTTCAGCATTTGATCCACGACGATGTGATCGTAGCCATCGAGTTGGCGACCTAGGGCATAAGCGAGGAATTTTTCAGTGAGGTTGCGCGTGAGGTCGGTCTGGCGAGCAGCGATGATGGCTTTCAATTCTTTGGGGTTTTTGAAGCGTTTCCCGCCGGGCAGTTCACCGGCAGCATCAATAGGATTGCCTGACTCGTCTTTATCCCGCCAGCGTCCGATAGCGTCAAAATTTTCCAAGCCAAAGCCAATGGGATCTAGGATCTTGTGACAGTTGGCACAGACGGCATCGGTGCGGTGGAGTTCAGTGCGCTGGCGCAGGGTGAGGTTGGCGACCTTTTTTTCATCTTGTTTTTCCAAGGCAGGCACATTCGGCGGTGCGGGCGGCACATGCTGACCCAGCACCTGCTCTAGCACCCACACGCCGCGGTTCACCGCGCTGGTGCGTGTGGGAAAGGAGGTTGCGGCCAGGACGCCGGGCAGGGTGAGGATTCCACCTCGGTTTGCATCCTTGAGCTGCACTCTCTGCATGGCAGTGCTTGTGATCTGCTTTTCCAGGCCGTAGATGCGGGCTAGGGTGGCATTGAGGAAGGAGAAATCGCTGTCCACAAACCGTGGGATGCTGAGGTTCTCCTGGATGATGGTCTCAAAAAGCAGCCTGGCCTCCTCCAGCATGGCCGCGCGCAGATCGGCTGTCATTTCGGGAAATTTTTGCGCGTCAAAGGTCTTGTCAGTGAGCTTGTCGAGGCCCAGCCACTGGGTGCCAAAGCCATCAAAAAGAGCGCGTGAGCGCAGGTCTGCCAGCAGGCGTCTGGTTTGCGCTTTCAGCACGGTGGGATCGTGCAGTCTGCCCTCATCAGCCAGTCTGGAGAGTTCGGCATCAGGGAGGGTGGCCCACAGGAGGTAGGAGAGGCGACTGGCAAGGTGGTGATCGTCCAGTGGCACGATTTTTTTATCTGTAACTGCGTTTTGGGACGGCGTGATGAAAAGGAACTGCGGCGAGACGAGGGCTGCCTTTAGCATGAAGCGAACGGAGGCCGTGCGATCCAGCTTGTTGGCGATGCCGAGATCATACACTCTTAGCAGGGTATCGATTTCATCCTCTGTCGGAGGACGGCGATAGCAGGCACGGGCAATCGAGAGTGCGATGGCGCGGGTATCTGTCTGCTTGTTACCCAGCAAGCGTTTTTCAGCGATGGCAGTCATCTCTTTGACCGCCTCAGTGGCGATAGCGAGATACTGCTCGGACTGCATGGGGGAGAGGGAATTGAGGTAGCCTGCGCCGGGCACCTCGTCGGGGAGGTCTTGAGCGAGGGTGACATCGACTCCGAGGAGGTCGCGCAGGGTGTTTCCATACTCCATCTTGGTCAGGCGGCGGATCACATAAGGGCCGGGGTCTCGGGTGCTGAGGTATTTAATTTGGGCGAGGGCGTTGAGGAAGCGCTGGCGCTCGTCATCGGTGGGCTGGTCGGCGTCCTCAGGTGGCATGTCGTGAGCCTGGACATTGGCGATGGCCTCCATCCATTTGCGGGAGAAGGCGGGATCACCTGGCTTTTTGACGGCGACGCGGAGGTTGAGCCCTGCTTTAGGGCGGTCGCCGTGGCATTCGACACAATATTTTGCGACGAATTTTTCGACGTCTTGTTTGAAAGCTTTTTGTGCGGCGGCCTGGAGCGCGGCTAGTTCTTCGTCGATAGGTTCTTGGGCGGGAACTGGGATGGCTGCCATCAAGCAAATCCAGGCAGTCACAAGGGTGTGGAGGGTGGGGCAGGGGAAATTCAAAATGGCTGCCTAAATCACGCAGGCGGTCTTGATTCTCTATCTATCAAAGAGGGTCAGGCACCAGCACGGCATGGGAGCAAGTAGAACCTCGTTCACGCTTCAGCGTGGCAACAGGTGGCTGGATATTTCACTGACGAACGACGTTCAGATGCTCACTTCTTCACCACAAAGCCGTCCTTGAGCTGCACGGTGCGATTGAAGATGGGCTTGCCGGGCTGGCTGTCCTTGGGATCGGCAAAGAAGTAGCCGACGCGCTCGAACTGGTAGTGGCTGCCTGGTTTGGCGCTAAGGATGGAGGGCTCAATCTTAGCGGTGACTACTTCTAGCGAAGCGGGATTCAAGAACTGGGTGAAGTCACCGTCTTCACCGGCCTGCTCATCGGGTTGTTCGACGGTGAAGAGTTTGTCGTAGAGGCGCACTTCGACATCGGCGGCATGGGCTGCGCTGACCCAGTGAATGGTGCCTTTGACCTTGGGGCGGCCGATGGGCTTGGCACCGTGGCGGGTGGCGTCGTCATAGGTGCAGCGGAGTTCGGTGATGTTGCCTGCGGCGTCCTTGATGACTTCCTGGCAGATGATGCAAAAGGCATACTTCAGGCGCACTTCACCGCCTGGCACGAGGCGGTGGAAGCCCTGGACGGGCGTTTCCATGAAGTCGTCGGCGTCGATGTAAAGCTCGCGGCTCAGTGGCACCTGGCGTTTGCCGTCAGCTTCGTTTTCAGGGTTGTTCGGCACCTCGACGTGCTCGACCTGGCCCTCAGGGTAATTCGTGAGCACGACTTTGATGGGCTTGAGCACCGCATAGACACGCAGGGCGTGCTTGTTCAGATCTTCGCGGACATGGTGCTCCAGCAGGTTCAGTTCGGTCAGAGAGGGATATTTGGTGAGGCCGATGGCCTTGCAAAAGGAGCGGATCGCAGCGGGCGTGTAGCCGCGGCGGCGGATGCCGCTGAGGGTGGGCATGCGGGGATCATCCCAGCCATTGACGAGGCCATCCTTGACCAAGCGCAGCAGCTTGCGCTTGCTCATCACCGTGTAGGTGAGGTTGAGGCGCGCGAACTCGCGCTGATAAGGCGCACCGGGCAGGCCGTCCACGTTATTGATGAGCCATTCGTAGAGTGGGCGGTGGTGCTCAAATTCAAGCGTGCAGAGGCTGTGGGTGATGCCTTCAAGCGCATCGCTGAGCGGGTGCGCGTAGTCATACATGGGGTAGATGCACCAGGCATCACCCGTGCGGTGGTGATGCGCATGTAGGATGCGGTAGATCACAGGATCACGCAGATTCATGTTCGGCGAGGCCATGTCGATCTTGGCGCGCAAAACTTTTTCGCCATTCTGAAATTCACCGGCCCTCATGCGGGCAAAGAGGGCTTTGTTTTCCTCTGGGGAACGTTCGCGGAAAGGGCTGGCGGTGCCTGGGGTGGTCAGGGTGCCACGGGTTTCGCGAATCTGTTCTGGCGTCTGGTCATCCACATAGGCCAGGCCTTTTTCAATCAACTGCACCGCAAAGCCGTAGAGCTTTTCAAAGTAGTCGCTGGCGTAGAAGAGATGGTCGCCCCAGTCAAAGCCGAGCCACTTCACATCTTCCATGATGCTTTCGACATATTCGACCTCTTCCTTGGTGGGGTTAGTGTCGTCAAAGCGTAGGTGGCAGCGTGAATTTGGGGCGTGTTCTAGACTGAGGCCAAAGTTGAGACAGATGCTCTTGGCATGGCCGATATGTAGGTAGCCATTCGGCTCGGGGGGGAAGCGGGTGATGACCTGCCCACCATTTCGGCCAGCCGCGACATCGGCGGCGATCATTTCGCGGATGAAATCGAGGGATGCTGGGGTGGCGGGGGCGGGATCAGACATGGGAGGGGCGGAGATTGCCGCAGACGGCAGCCTGGTCAAGAGCCGCGCCTCAGCCGAAGATGATGGTCTTGTTCCGATAAACCAGGACCTGATTGCGCACATGCCACCACAGCGCCTTGGCAAGCACCGTTTTTTCGAGGTCACGCCCAAGGCGGACGAGATCCTGCACCTGGTCCTCATGGCTGACGCGCATGACGTCTTGATGGATGATCGGCCCCTGGTCTAGCTCTGAGGTAACGTAGTGGCTGGTGGCACCGATGATTTTGACCCCGCGTTCGTGGGCCTGGTGGTAGGGCTTCGCTCCGACAAAGGCAGGCAGAAAGCTATGATGGATGTTGAGGATCTGGTTTGGGAAGGCGGCAATCATGGCCGGGCTGATGATCTGCATGTAGCGGGCGAGCACGACGGTATCGATGGCTTCCTTTTTCAGCAGCTGAATCTGGGCGGCCTCCTGCGCGAGCTTGTTTTCTCGGGTGATGGGGAAGTGATGGAAGGGAATGCCAAAGCGCTCTGCCGCAGGGCGGAGGGTTTCGTGGTTGCCTATGATGAGGGGGATGTCCACGGGCAGGTCACCGGCCTCGTGGCGGGCTAGCAGGTCGTAGAGGCAGTGTGCTTCCTTGCTAACAAAGAGGGCTACGCGCTTGCGCTGGGTGGAGAAATGCAGACGCATCTGCATCTCATGACGCCGTGCCATGGGCTGGAGGCGGTCGTGGATCTCTGTTTTCTCAAGGGTGAAGTTTTCCAGGCTCCACTCAAGGCGCATGAAGAAAGCATTTTCGCTCGGATCAATGTGCTGCTGGAGGTCGATGATATTGCCTTTATGGGCGAAAATGAAGCCGGTGACGTCATGCACCAAGCCAGGCCGGTCTGGCGAATGGATGAGAAGAGTGGCAGTTTCTGACATGGTGAGATCAAATGGAGGAGGGAAGGTGGACTGAGCGAGCCTGGGGTAGAATGCCAGGATCATCAGGCACAGCCAGTGCTTTAGAGAACGACCTCTTGCATCAGGCTGGCTGCCTGTACGATTCCGCTAGGGTGTGCGGTCTGCACCGCAGCGCGTAGTGCCTCTGTGCCTTGGGGCTCGCCATGGACGAGGAAGACGTGCTTCTTTGGCCCGCCCACGCGGCTGAACCAGGCCAGCATTTCATCATGGTCGGCATGGCCGGAAAAGGAGTCCAGGGTCTCAATCTCTGCCCGCACAGGGAAGTCATCGCCCAGGATGTTCACATGCGTGTAGCCGTTGCGCAGCTTCCAGCCGAGGGTGTTTTCTGCGCAGTAACCGACAAAGAGTAGGATGTTTTCCGGCTGGGTGATGTTTTGCCGCAAGTGGTGGAGGATGCGCCCGCTCTCCGCCATGCCCGAGGCTGAGATGATGATGGTTGGCCCTTTGATTTTATTGAGCGCCTTGGACTCATCGACACTGCGGATCAGGCGCAGCCCTTCAAAACCGAAGGGATCATCGCGCATGAAAAGAGCCTGTGCTGCCTCTGGCTTCAGTTCGCCCACATGGAGGCGGAAGATTTCCGTGGCCTTTA
>JAIWOJ010000122.1 GCA_020216965.1 Prosthecobacter sp. | reverse complement strand
TGCAAGCCCTGCAGCCCAAGGACGGCAGCATTCTCTGGGAAGTCGATGGCGGCGGCCAGTCCACCCCCGTGACGCAGGGGGATTGGTTGGTGATCTACAGCGGTGCCAAGGAGGTGGGCCTACGCGCCTACCAGTGGCAGAAAGAAGGCCCACCCAAGGCGGTCTGGTCTCATTTCTGGGTCACCATGCGCTACAGCGGCAGCCCCATCGTGCATGAGGGCCATGTCTATCTGATGTGTGGCGGGAAGAATCAGTGTGTGGAGCTGGCCACTGGCAAAGTCACTTGGCTTGAAAATGAGGTCCAGAGCACCATCACCTCTCCCATCCTCGCAGACGGGAAGATCATGGTCTTTGAGAACAACGGCACCCATCTCCGCGTCATCAAAGCCGCGGCTGACGGATGTCATCCCGTGGCAAGGCCAAAAATCGAAGGCATGGGCTGCACCTCCCCGGCGCTGAGCAACGGCAAATTGATCGTCCGGCAGAGAGAGAAGCTGGTGTGCTTTGACCTACGGCCAGAGAAGTGATTTCCCACCAGCGACCCACCTGCGGGATGGGGGGAATTTTTTCCGACCTTCCGTAGGTGAACTCAGGGCTCCAGCACCCGGATCCAGCGCTCGCGGAAGCCACGGTTTTCTTCCATCAGTTGGGCAGCCACGGTGGCAGAGACGCTCTCTAGCCCAAAGACGCGGGCAAAGGCAGCCGTCTCCTCCTGGCGCTGGTAATACTGGCTGCTATCCGTGACTTGCTCCGTAAAATACCGGGCAGCATCCAGCAGGGTCTGGGGTGAAAGCTCGCTCAAGGGTAGGGTAAAGGTGCCGCGCGGCGTGCTCACACGCGCCTCCTTCAGGGTGGCAGAACTGAGCACACCGGGCAGGGGGGAGCCATTGCGGCGATCCAAGCGCCCGGTGTAGCCCCCCTGCGTGCTCAGATCCTCAAAGAGACGTTTGAGGAAGGCAGCCGCCTGCTGGTGGAGATAAAGGCGGCCCTCAAGAGCTGTCTGGATCTCAGCCGCCTCAAAGGCCATCCCAGAGAGCAGGTCGATCACGCGCGTGTTGTCATAGCCATCGATCAGCCCTGGCAGGCAGGCCAGCACCTCGGCCCACTGCGTTAGCTCGCGCTGCCGTGCTGCCAGCTCGACTTCGAGATGGGCTTGTTTTTCCGCGAGGACCAGACGCGCGAGCTCCCGGCTCACGGTAGCATGGCGGCTTTCGACCAAGGCGCGCAGGCGTGGGGAATCCTGGAGGCTCTCTTTCTGCGTTTGCAGGGTGCGCAGCAGCTCACGGGCCTGCGCCGTGGTGGTCATGGCTGGCACTGTCTCAGGCATCTCTAGGGCCAACTTCAGGCGTGGCTCCAGGTTTTTCACCAGACCGCTGGCATAAGCAGGGATCCAGTCCAGCGGCACGGGGCTGCTATCATCCCGCAGATCCTGGAGATGCTGCTGAAAGTGCAGCAAGCACCGCGCGCCTAGCCTTGGGTCCCCAAACTGCCACTCTGCCAAGCCATGGACTAGGTAGCCCAAGAGGGCTTCGCCATCGGTGGCGTAGTCTAGTTTCTCCAAGGGGATGCCAGGGGGAAAGCTGGCCTGAAAGCGCCCAGCCAGAGCATCAAAAAAACCCACCAGCCGGGGTGTGAGCAGGGGGCTTTCTGCTGTGGAGAGACCACGGGCCAGAGCGGTGAGGTGGCGCGCAGCCTCATCTTTTTTGCCCAGCATCATCGCACACAGGGAGGCATTCACCTGCGCCCAGTTTTGGGTGGGCTGGCGCAGACCGTCCTTGAGCAGGCGCTCAAACTGATGGTGCGCCTCAGCGAACTGGCGCTTTTCCAGCATCAGGGCACGCGCGGCGATGAAGCGCTCTGCCACCGTGCGGCGGTCCCCGGCCTGCACCGTCACGCCGTCTCCGGCCAAATCCTGGCGACTGGTCTCCACCGTCTGGGTCACGGCTGCTGCTTTGCGTGTGCTGATAGCCTGGATGCCCCAGCCGATGAGGAAGGCTGCCACCAGCGCAGCGGCAGCCGCGACCGTCCAGCGCACGCGCCTGCTGGTCATGCGCCAACGTGCGACATAGCCCTGATTCAGCAGACCTTCGGCCAGGCGCAGTTCATCTACGGTTTCATCGTAGTTGGCGCAGCGCTCTTGGGGGCGAAAGGCCAGCATTCGATTGATCACATGGATCGTGCGGGGGGCAAAGCGCATCCCGCTATCCTCCAACGCCACACGTCGGCATTTGACCATGCGGAGCTGCTCAATGCTGTCGGAGTCTGCCTTGTGCGGCGGTTTCCCCGTCAGGGCATGGTAGAGGGTGGCTCCCAGGCTAAAGATATCACTGCGGTAGTCCTCCCGGTTATCCAGCACCTTTTCGGGTGCCACATAGTAGGGCGTGGCCCAGATCTCCCCAGAGTGATCTCCCCCGCGGTCCACGAACAATGCCAGGCCAAAGTCCACCACCTTGGCGGTGCCCGTCTCGGTAAAAAGGATATTGGCCGGCTTCACATCCCGGTGGATCAGCCCCATCTGCTGGGCGGCGCGCAGCCCCTCAGCCACTTCTAGGCCGATTTTCAGTACTTCAGCTTCTTTGACCCGCCCTTCTTTGCGGATGCGCTGCTCCAGACTGCCCCCGCCGACGAGCTCCATGGCGATGTAAAAGTAACCCTGATCGTAGCCTACGGAGTACAGTTTGATAACGTTGGGGTGATTCACGTTGGCCGTGATCAGTGCCTCTTGCCGAAACTGCTCCACCCGCACGGCGTCGCGGCTGTAGCGTTGGTTCAGGATCTTGAGCGCCACGCGGCGGCCCAGCGTCTCATCTTCTGCCTCAAACACCCGGCTCATCCCGCCCTCCCCGATCTGGCGGACGATGAGGAAGTGGTCAAACTTCCTCCGCACCCGCACCATTTGGCCGCAGAAGGGGCACTTCAGCTTGGTGAAGGGGTCCAGCGAGGTCACGTCGATCTGATTTTGGCAGAGCGGACAGGTGCTCAAATAGGACTGCTGGGGGAGCATCGGGGGCACGAATGGCGGAGGGGAGACGGGGTGGGCTGGTGAGGGGATGGGGGCGTTTAGCGGGGAGCTGGCAAAGGGAGAGGAGAAATCTGTGTCGGTTTTGGAAAGCTGGGGAGCACCCCCAGACCCGGCAGGAATCACGCTTGGCTTATGCCAGAAATTACAGTTTGCTGAATTAATTCGAAAACGATGTTGCTCAACCGCAAGGAGGTGGTCGGGGAGCGTGGTTTTTGGCATACGGCCCAGCAAGCTACCGAAGGCTGCCTTTTCCGAGAAAAAAGCGCCTGTGGCACTGCGGCTCAGGCCACCCGCTGCCTTACTTTCGTGGGCGGGGGGGCTCCTTGTCGGAGGCGATGCGGAACCCACGAGCCAGGGTGATCTCACTGGCAGACTCTGCAAAATGCCGGGCGGTGAGGACATCACTGCCAGCCTTTTGGGCAAAGTGCCCGCCGCGCACCACGGGCACGCGCAGGTCTGGGAAATCGGGATGGGCCGGCCAGGGCTCACCGCTGCGTTCGCTGGCGGTCCACTCACTGACGTTGCCAGCCATGTCCTGGATGCCATAGGGGCTGATGTCGCTGGTTTTGCGGATCACTGGGGCAAAGAGATTGTAGCCATCGGTCTTGCCGCCTTTTTTGCCACTGGGGTCGTAGTCATCGCCGAGATTGGCCTTGTCCCTCGCGGGTTTTTCTCCCCAGGGGTAGGGCAGGCCGCGTTCACCCCGGGCGGCTTTTTCCCATTCCTCCTCCGTAGGCAGCCTCATGCCACGCCAGCGTGCGTAGGCGTAGGCATCCCACCAGTCGATCTGCGTCACTGGGGTATTCAGGCTGATGGGCTGGCCGTTGAAGGTCGCGCCAGCTTTGGCAGCAGCGATGGTATCCTCCCACTTCGGTGGGGTGTGGCTAGTTTTCAGTTTGGGTTGGCTGGGATGATCATAGGCACCTGGGGGGGATTTTTTCAGCGCGGCAAGAAAGTCTGCATACTGGCCCAGGGTGATCTCATGGCGGCTGATCCAAAAGGTGGGCAGGCTGCGGCGGTCACTTTTTTGATAGCGGAAAGGACCGGCGGGGATCTCCACCATCTCAGGCTCCTTGAGCACGGTGCCTGCAGCGACGACGGCAGGCGTGGCAGTGCCAGCCAGATTCCCCAGGGAAAAAACGATGCCCACGCCGACTAGGGCACCTAGCCAGAACCACCAGGGCATGGTGCCGCCGCCTTGGCCTGGCTCCCCACTCTCTGCCTCAATGCGGCGCATGATGGAGCGCTCGCGCATGGCTTCACGCACGTCATCGAGGGCATCCATCAGGCCCGCCCAATCGCGCGGCTGCTCGGCTAGGCTGGTGATGAGGCCACGCGCCTTCCCCTCAGCCGCTAGCGGCTCTACCATGGCGAGCAGGGCTGCCACCTCCTCACGCGGATCCCGCGTACGGCTATCTGCGGGGCGAAAGACATTCACGATGCTGGCCTGGCCCTGGGCATCGATGAAGACATCCCGCGGCTCGAGACGGCGGTGATAGCAGCCGCGCTCAAGTGCAAAGTCCATCGCCTCTGCCACGCCGTAGAGCAGCTCTGCCAGGCGTCTTTCTGAGAGCCTATCCCCCGTGACGGCGAGCTCCTCCATGCTGCGGCCACGGGGTAGCTCGCGGGTGTAAAAAAGGAGGCCGCTGACCTCTCCCGCCTCATACAGCGGGGCGATGCGCGGGTGCGTCAGCGAGGCTTTGAGACGCTCGCGTGCCTTGAAGCGCTCGACCACCTCAGGGCGGTGCAGCAGCTCTGGACGCAGCAGCACCAGGGCCACCGGACGCTGCACACTGGCCTGGATGGCGCGGTAGGTCTCCGTCTCATTCTCATAGGAGAGGCGCTCTAGGATTTGATACTGGCCCAGCGTGGTGCCTTCCTGCAAATAGGGCGGCGGTGAGCGGTCTGCCCCCACCAGCATCTGGGTCGGTGGGTCGATGAAAAGGGCAGCCCGCGCCTTATTGAGCAGCTTTTCCGGGCTGTAGGGTGTGTCTGCCAAAACCGGCCAGCCACTGATCTTTGCCTCATAGCCAGCGAGATCATACCGGGTGGTGAAGAGCACGCGGGCGTTCTTGAACTTGGCCAGCGCCGCATCTCTGAGGTCAAAGCCACTCGCCGTATCCCCGCTGGGGATGGCCTCGGTGATGAGCAGGTCCAGCGCCTTCGCCCCGGTGAGCCAGGCCAGCCCCTCGGCCACCCGGCGCACGGAGACGACATGCCAACCTGTCTGCTGGCTCAGGGCAGCGGCCCGCTCATCGCGGGTAGCGTCATTCGCATCAAGGAAAAGCAGGGTCATCTGGGCAGGGCGGGCCTCAATTGGACACCGGAGGCAGCAGGGGGTTCATCCCACCCGCCGGGGCGGCCTGGGGCAGGCCAGAGGCAGAGCCAAAGTCCAGCAGATCCCGGGGCTCAGCCACGGCGTCCTGGAGCTTATGCTGGTAGTATAGGCGCACCACATAGCCATGGTAAGCACGGCGGCCATGGGCGGCCACTTCACCCGGCGTCAGCGTGGGCAGAAAGTAGGTGACCTCCAGCGGCTCCTCTCCGATACCGCTCCAGTCCACCGGCGGGGCTCCCCAGGCAGAGAGCGGTTCATCCGCGATCGTTTGGGCGATTTTTTCCCCATTCACACGGTCAAAGAAATAGACATCAATGTCCACCTGCGCGGGGTCGATGGTGGCATTGCCACGGCGCAGGATGGGGATGCGCAGCACCACCTTCTCCCCATTCACCGCCTGGGTATCCCGCGTGGCCGTGCAGGCACCCAGAGATAAGACCTTGGTCCCAAAATCACCGGAAAAATCAGGGGCAGGCGCTGCACCTGCTGGGGGCGCTAGCTCACCCTCCAGGTTCAGCTTCCGCTTGGCGAGGTCCCCGTAACCACCCGCGCGTGTTGGATCCATCGCAGCCAGTTGTTTCCAGGCAGAGGTGGCCCGGTCGGTCAGCCCCATCGTCTCATAGCAGAGCCCCGTCTCTGCCAAGACTTCCGGCGCGGAGGGAAAGCGCAAGTCTGCCCGCTTCAGCACCTCCAGCGCCCCCTGCATATCTCCCAGCGCCCGCACCTGCTTGGCGAGGTCGATCATTTCTGCCAGCGTCATGTCTGCCGCTGGGTCGCTCGCTTTAGGCGCGCTGCTAGGGGGGGCCTTAGCGGCGGACTTGGGGGCCGATTTAGCAGCGGCAGGCACCTGGGCCGGAGCTGCGGGCACGGCGGCAGACCCTGATGGCTGCATCCCTGGTGCAGAGGGCACCGGCATCTGAAAACTGCCCACCGGAGGCGGGCCAAGACCCGAGCCAGGCAGCAAAGAAGGCGCTGCCGGCATCGGTGCGGCCGCCAACTGGCCTACTGGCGGCGGGCTGATCGTGACCTGAGGGGCAGCCACCGTCTGGGCAGGTGCCAAAGGCGGCGCAGCAGGTGCCAGCGGGGCCGCCCCCCGCTGCACCGGGGCATCCGCCTGCGCAGCGACACGCCAAAACGCCCGCACCATGAGCCCTGAATCCACCAGCAAAAGCACGCTGAGAATGCCCAGGGCAGCGGCACCAGCCACGCCCTGGCGAGCTCGCTGGATGGTGGGGGGGAGAGCCATGCCGAATGCCGCAGGAAAAACGCAAGTAACTAGGTTCCTGCCAGGAAAGTGTCAATCCTCCAGCCAGCGCAGTGCCAAGTTTTGCCCCACCCCTTTCAGCCTTTCAGCCTTTCAGCCTTTCAGCCTTTCAGCCTTTCAGCCTTTCAGCCTT
>JAIWOJ010000121.1 GCA_020216965.1 Prosthecobacter sp. | reverse complement strand
GGGAGGACAAAAAAATGAAAAAAGCCGATCCAGCGGCGCACCGGGATGATTCGTGCGCCACCCTGGCGGGTAGAAGCCCTCAGCCGCCCTGGACTGGGGGCATGATGGCGACCTCACACCCCTCGGTGAGAGGGTGGGAGCGGCTGACGTAGGTGCAATCGACGGCCAGCAGGAGGCTGGGCTCCCAGGGGCGCAAGGCAGGCCATTTTGCAAAAAGTTGCTCCAGCAGCAGGTTGAGGTCTGCGCCTGGTGGGCAGGTCCAGGGCACTTCCTCACAGCCGGTGAGGTCACGCAAGACCGAGAAGAAAAGCACGCGGAGCTTCATGGCCGGAGGATGCCGATGCAGGGTAGATTGCGAAAACGGCCCTGGTAATCCATGCCGTAGCCGACGACGAACTCGTCTTCAATCTCAAAGCCGCAGTAATCGATGCTGCATGCGCTAAGGCGGGGGCGTTTTTTGCTTAGCAGCACGCCGGTGCGCAGGGTGGCTGGGGACTCGGCGCGCAGGCGCTGATGCAGTGCAGCGAGCGTGAGGCCGGTGTCTAGGATGTCATCCAGGAGCAGGATGTGCTCACCGGTGAAAGAGACGCCGCTGGGCCATTGAAGCCGCACCTGGCCGCTGGATTGGGTGCCGCCGTGGTAGCTGCTGGCACCGAGGGTGACAAGGCGGATGGGGAGATCGATCTGGCGGAGCAGGTCAGCCACAAAAAATAGCGCGCCATCCATGAGCACGACGACGGTCATGGTCTTTCCGGCGTAATCCTGGCTGATCTGCCGCGCCATCTCTGCCACACGGGTGTGAATCTGCTCCGCGCTGAGCAGGACGCGGTCTAGGTCACTCAAGATTCCAGTGGGGGCGGGCATGACAAAAGCACCCCATCAAGGCGCAAAGACGGGATTGCCGCAACGGCGCGACGCGCGTTTCTTAGATGGACCTGATATGATGGACTTCCCCCCAAACACCCTGCGCGATCTGCGCGTGAGTTATGAACTGGATCAATTGACGGAGGATAAGCTGCCTGCGGAACCCCTGGCGCTGTTTCAGGCCTGGCTGCAAGACGCGCTCAGCCACCAACTGCCGGAGCCAAACGCGATGACGTTGGCGACGCATGGCCTGGATGGGTTTCCCAGCGCGCGAACGGTGCTGCTCAAGGGGCTGGATGCAGAGGGCGGATTTCATTTTTTCACCAATTACGATAGCCGGAAGGGGGCAGAAATCGCCGCCGATGCGCGCGCCAGTGCCGTCTTTCTCTGGACGCAGCGCCATCATCAAGTGAGCCTGAAGGGCATCATCGAAAAGCTGCCGCGGGCTGAGGCTGAGGCATACTTCTCAGTGCGCCCGCGCGGGCACCAACTGGGGGCATGGGTCTCTGAGCAGAGCCGTGTGATCCCAGGCCGCGAATGGCTGGAAGAACGTCGCCATGAAATGGAGGCGCGCTTTGCTGGAACGGAGATCCCCTGCCCGCCCAACTGGGGCGGCTATCGGCTGCTGCCGCATGAGCTCGAGTTTTGGCAGGGCCGCGTGAGTCGGCTCCACGACCGTATCCGCTACCGCAGGCGGGAGGATGGCTCCTGGTGCATGGAGCGTCTGAGCCCGTGAGCGGGCGCTCAGAGGGAGCCTTGTCTTTGCAGAAAAGACGCACTGGAGACTGCGAGCCATTCCGCCAGAGCCTCTTGCCAAGATCGAACGGGCGCGCCAAGGAGCTGGGCGAGCCGTTGGTTTGACAGGACGGTGTGCTGTGGACGGCGCGCGAGAAAACCCTGGAAATCCGCCAACCTGCTGCCCTGGACAGAGACAGGGGCAGGTAGGATGCCGAGCTCGTGGGCACGATCACAGACCTCCTGGGCGTAGGTGCGCCAGGAGGCGCGGCCGCTATTGCAAAGGTGCAGCACCCCCTGGGCTGGGGGCTGCTGATCCCACAGGGCCTCCAGCCACAGGGCGATGTCATGCACGCTGGTCGGCACGCTCCATTTGTCCTCAATGCCGCAGATGGGCTTACCTGCGGCGGCATCCCGTAGCACCTGATCTGGAAAGCTATTTCCCGCGCCAAAGAGCCATGAAACGCGCGCCACGAGGGCACCTGGGCAGGCTGACAGCACGGCTAGCTCTGCCGCGCGCTTGGTGTGTCCGTAATGGCAGATGGGCATGGCTTCGTCATCCTCATCCAGTGGCCGGTCTGCCTCGCCGCTAAAGACGTAATCCGTGCTGATCTGGATCATCTGAGCCGGGCGTGCAGCGCATTCGCGGGCTAGGGCAGTGCTGGCAGCGTGGTTCACGGTAGCAGCCAGGGCGGGCTCACGCTCGCACTGGTCAGGGCTGCCCATGGCGGCACAGTGGATCAGCAGGTCAAAATCCAGCCGACCGAGCTGCGCCGGGATCTCATCTGGGCGGGAGAGGTTCAGCTCTGCACGCGCTGGGGCCAGCACCTGATGTCTCCCCTGATAATGGCGACGCAGGGCACTGCCCAGACGGCCCGTTGTGCCTGTGATTAGTATTTTTCTCCCGGAAGCCATCGAGGCGGACGTGATGTCCACGCCTCCGTTGCTTGCAATCGAAAACCTGGCATCCATGATGCACCGCAGGCGGGCCGGAAGCCGCCTGGAGGTGCCAGTGTGAGAACTACCGTGACCATCTTCCTATGAAACAGCCAGCCATTGTCATTATCGGGGCAGGACTCGCCGGGCTATCCTGTGCGCGGTGGCTGGCGCGTGCTGGCAGGCCATTTCAGGTCTTGGAGGCTGGAGATGCCGTGGGTGGGCGCGTCAGATCGGATGGGGTGGATGGTTTTCTTTTAGATCGTGGCTTTCAGGTGCTGCTGACGGCCTATCCAGAGGCCCGCCGTGTGCTCGACTTTGATGGCCTGCACCTGCGACAGCTCTACCGGGGAGCGGATGTGTTTTGCCAGGGCAGGCTGCACCGCCTCGCGGATCCCTTTCATCATCCCGTGGATGCGGTGAGGAGCCTCATGGATGACTTCATCCCCTGGATGGACAAATGGCGGACGCTCATCCTCTGGAAAGAAGCCGCGGCCACCTTTGCCGTAGAGCGCCGGCTGCCTGAGATGCGCACGGAGGACTACCTCAGGGACTTTGGCTTTAGCCCGGAGACGATTGATCGTTTTTTCCGGCCTTTTTTCGGCGGGGTCTTTCTGGAAAAGGATCTGCGCACTTCAGCGCGCATCTTTCTTTTCCTCTATTCCATGTTTCAGAAAGGCGGTGCCGCCATCCCAGCGCACGGGATGCAGGCCATCCCAGATCAACTGGCCGTGGCTCTCCCACCCGGCAGCCTACGCCTCAACTGCCCGGTGGCTGCCATCCAGCCGGGGCGGGTCATCCTAGAATCGGGCGAGCAAATCCTGGCAGATCACATCATCCTCGCGGTGGCAGAAGAGGCCGCCTTTCACCTCCTGCCGCCATCCATGATGGAAAAGCCGAAGCCGCCGCGCAGCACGACTTGCCTCTATTTCACGACCACCGATCCTATGCCTGGCAGACCCATCCTCTATCTAGATGGGGAAAACCGTGGCCCGGTGAACAATGCCTGCGTGCTCACCCAGGCCTGCCCTGAGCGGGCACCGCAGGGCCACCACCTCATCAGCACCAGCATCATCGGTGCCCCGTGCAGCAATGAGCTGGAGGACGTGGTGCGTGAGCAGATGGCGCGCTGGTTTGGCCCTGGGGCCCGGCGCTGGCGGCATCTACGCACCTACCAGATCCGCCAGGCCCAGCCAGAGGGGCGGCAGTTGCACCCTGGTGATGGCCCCCTGCCCGCTCTCCTCGCCCCCGGCCTTTATCGTTGTGGGGACTATGTGGAGGATGTTTCGATCAATGGTGCCCTGCTCAGTGGGCACCGCGCGGCAGAGGCCGTGCTGGAGGCCATCGGCTGACCTCCCCAGCACCACCTGCCGGACGGCTCACCAGCAGTAGGGGTTGTAACCCCAACCGCCATAGCCAAAAGCGGGCCGACCAAAGCTGCCTACGACCAGCCCACTACGATAGGGCGGCCCCCAGTAGCGTGGGTAACCAAAACCCACCCCCGTGCGGCCATACGGATAGCCGCTCCAGCCTCCATAGTAGGGTGAAACTGTGCGGCGGACATAAACCGGACGACCCCGCACTTGATGGTAGCGATTCCAGCCTCCGTAAAAATAGCGCTGATCCCGGCTAGCGCCGATTTGTGAGCCTGCGAGTGAGCCCAGCAGCCCGCCGATGGCCGCGCCCTCCAGAGGGCGCCCACTTTGGTTCCCGATGATCGCCCCCAACACGCCACCGCCTACGGCACCTACCACCGCGCCATTTTGCTCATTCGGGCCCGCGTAGGGGTTCACACAGGAGGTCAAGGTCAGCGCCGCAGCCAGGGCACCCGTCACCACGGTTCGATGCAGTTTTGTTTTCATGACAGATTGTGGGTTTGCGCCCAGCGCAAAAGCGCAGGGACATTTTTTCGACCTCAATCCTAGCGACCGCATTCATTCGCGGACACCAATTCTCGGCAGGATTATTTCTAATGAGTATGCCGGGCATGGAGAATGGTGAAAGCGCGTGAAATTCACCGCACCTTGTCAGTTTGACAGACGGCAGCCCCCAAGAAACATCCGCGCGCCGCGTCCCCTCCCCTGCCTCATGTTTTACCTCAATCCCCTGCTACCCGTCTTCATCGTCCTGCTCCTAGTGGCTGGTGGGACGGCAAAGCCCAGGCTCGCTGCCGCTGCCAGCCTAGGCAGCGCCTGGGCACGGCTTGGATACGGGCTGGCAAAAATCTCACTGCTGGTGCTGCCGCTGCAGTGGCTGGGGTATCTTTTTCAAAACGCAGACCCGATCGCCATCAGTGCCAAAGCCATCTGGCTAGCCTGCCTGGCGCAGACCCTTCAGCTCGTTCTACTCATCACCGGCACGACTGATCTGATTATCGCTGTGCGGGCATTTTGCGGACGCACCACGCAGGAGCTGCCCCACGCACCGCTGCGTAGTGCTACTTTATTTGGGCTATGGCAGCGGCTCCTGCCTGCTGGGGTCTGGGGTCACACCAGGCATCCTTTTCACGCCATCCCTGCGCTGCTGCTCATCGCTGGCCTAGGTGCGCTGTGGCATGGCTCTGTGCTTTGCTCTCTCGTCTGGGTAGTTTTTCACGCCACCTGTGTCGCGCTGGAGACCTGGCGCGGGCGCGGTCTATTTTCCCCTCTGCCTGTGCCGATTCAGGTGATGCTGAATCTGCTCCTGCTGCTGGCCACCAGTGTGCTGCTGATCTCTCCCACCCTCTCACAGGCCGCCACCTACGCCGGCTTCATGGTCGAAGGCCGCCCACAAACCTTGCATACCCTGCTGCTGGATCAACGGCTCACCACCGCTTGGCTTCAGATCGCCCTCAGTCTCAGCGTCATCGTCAGCGTGGCCCTGCCTAGGCTGGGATGGCTCTTGGAGCTGCCTATGCGCACTTGGCGCATCGTGGGCATGTGCCTCCTGCCGATCGCCCTCCTCCTCCCTTGGCGTGAGGCGCAGATCGCCCCCGCTTGGCTGCGCCAGGCTGCCCAGTGGCCGGTCAGCTACCTTGTTGGGGAGGGCAACTCCCACGTCCATCATGGCTATGACGGCTGGCTCTTTGACCAGACTGACCTTGATGCCCGCACCCAGCGCCGCCAGCCCGGCCTCGCAGCCACGCTGCCCGAACTCGTCCACAAGCTGAAAGAAGCAGGCACGGAGACGCTGATCGTGCCTTTACCTGCCAAGCTGGCCCTGCATCCTGAATATTTCCTGCGCGCAGAATACCCGGCCCCTGTGCAGCCGCCAGGCCATCGCCTGAAACTGGAAAAACTGGCCGCTGCCGCTGTGCCCATTTTTGACCCCACCCAGATGCTCTGGGACCGCAAGCTCAAAGCGCCCGCCTTTTACCCGACGGATCGCCACTGGACCTTTGAAGCCATGAAGGACACTGCCTCCGCCCTGGCCAAACACGTCCGGGAAAAGCACGCTGCGCTTTGTGGCCAGGACACCCCCCTCATCAACGCCACCATCCTGGAGCGCGAGGAAGCCGGCGACCTCGCCCGCCAGCTCTTGCCCCGATCGCCCAGCAGCTTGTTTAGCCCTCAGACGGCACAGCTCGTCTCCATCTCCGGCATGGAACCTGACGTCAACTCTCCCATCCTCCTCGCTGGCGGGCAGGCTTTGCGCGTTTTTGAAGAGGCTGACAGCAGCTTTGGCAATGCCGATGGCCGCCCCCAGCGGGCCGGCTTTGCCACCCAGCTCGCCCTCCTACTCGGGCGCAGGTTGGCCGTGCTCCAAAGTTTGGAAGCACCGGCATGGATTGAGGCCGCTCGTGGAAAAAAATTGCTCATCCTGCTGGTGGAGGCCGACCTCCTCTGAGCTCAGATGCCGCTTTTCTCAGGGTCAAGAATGCCCCTGCTGCCAGGAAAAGCGGCATTCGGGGTTGGGCTGAGCGGTGATTCCCCCCTGGCAGAGCAAGCCGTCATCGAAACTCGGCGCTTGGGAAAAAACTACTGCCCATGCAGGAACAGCCCGGCTGATGCGTATGGATGTGCCTGTTTTTGATTCAAAAACCATGACCACCTCCCCTTCACGTCGTTCCTTTCTGACCACCGCCGCTGGCGCTGTCGCAGCTCCTTTCATCCTGCCTTCCCGTGTGTGGTCGGCAGAAACCGCGCCCAGTGAGCGCATCAACCTTGGCTTCATCGGGATGGGCAAGATGAACAGCGGTCACTTGGGTAACTTCCTCGGTCGCGAGAGCGTGCACGTCGCTGCCGTCTGCGATGTGGACACCACCCGGCGTGAACATGCCAAGGCC
>JAIWOJ010000120.1 GCA_020216965.1 Prosthecobacter sp. | reverse complement strand
TCGATGAAAGCAAAATCGCGATAACCGGGCAGGCAGGGTTCTAGCTCAGAGGCGGGTGGGGGCTGCCAGTCAGCGCCGCTTTTTGCGCTGCCAGACGCCAGCACATCATCCAAAAGGCCCAGGGGACTGAGCCCATCCAAGTTCGATGTGGGGGCGGGCGTGGCGTCTGAGGCGGCAGGATCTGACGGGTCAGGATGCATCAGGCGTGAGCTGTGGCGAGATGGCGTGTGCCTCGGTCATGTTTTTGTGCAGTGGAAGTCGCGCCTAATTAAACCGAATCCGCGAAGCTGTGACGAAATTGCCTCACACAAGCATCTCGTTGCTTGCACCCAAGTCAGACGCTGCGCAATGAGTAGGAGAGTGAATTTGCCCGCCCAGTCCCCTACTCAGATCGGAGCTTTCCCGCAGACACGCTGGAGCATCGTCATCGCTGCCAGGGGCGGAACTGACACGGCAGCGGGGCGGATCGCACTGGAGGCACTCTGCCGCATTTATTGGCGCCCGATCTATTCCTATGCCCGCTTTCAGGGCATCTCCCCAGCAGATGCGGAAGATTTGACGCAGAGTTTCTTTGGGTTTGTGCTTGAGAAAGAGATCTTTTCCAGCGCGGATGCCGATCTGGGGAAAATGCGCAATTACCTCCTGACCGCCTTTGGCCGCCACATCAAGCACTGGCAGCGCCAGGCCAATGCCCTGAAACGCGGCGGTGGGCGGGAGATCCTCTCCCTGGAGGCATCGTTGGCTGAGGATGAGATCACCATCCATGCTCCTGACCACCGCACGCCTGAGTCTGCCTACCAGCGGCTCTGCGCACTGCGGCTGATTGAGACCGCGGTGGACCAGCTCTCCCAGGAGCAAACCGCAGCAGGGAAAGGAGAGCTTTTTCGGATGCTAAGGCCGCGATTGGACCCTAGCCAGGCTACCTCAGGCAGCGATGCAGAACTGGCTCAACACCTGGGCATGTCCCATGATGCCGTGCGGCAAAATGTGTCCCGCCTGCGCAGGCGCTTCCGGGAGATCATGAAAAATCTCGTCGCTGCCACTCTCGCAGATCCCACGGAGGAAACCGTGCAGGAGGAGTTGGCTGCATTGAGGGAAGCTCTGGCATTACGCTAAAGAGTAGGCGCTAAAGAAGCCGCAGAATTTTTTTCGTCACATCCCGTGAGCGAGGGGCTAACTCCAAGCAGCAAACGGTCTTAGCCGCGCGCTGCACACACCTGAAACACTACAAAAACACAAGTTAATCACTCCATGAACCCCATCGCCATCTCCACCCTCGGCGCGAACATTCTGCGCTTCACCATGCCCCTCGCGCAGACCACCGAAACCACCCTGGCCGGTAACATGAGCGGCATCGTCAGCATCCTCAACATGGTTGGCCTCGTCCTGGCTTTCGGCGGCCTGCTCTTCTCTGCCGTCATGTTCATGATGGGCCAGACGGAGCGCGTGCTCTACGGCCTCGTCGGCGCTGGCATCGGCGGTCTGTCCTTCGTCATCGTCAAAGTCATGTTCTCCGCAGGTAGTGATGGCACCGACTCCGCTGACACCGTCAACATGGGGCGCAACTAATCCTTGGCAGAGTGCTGCCTGGGCTCCGGCGCGTTCATGAAGATCGGGCGCGCCGGGGCTAGGCTGATGCAGTGACAAATCCGTCATCCCATTCACTATGGCCGCAGAGCAGCAGCAGGGCATTCGCCTGCATGAGACCAATGAGGGCCGCGAGGTCCAGCAGGGCATTGCGGGCTTTGAGGGGCTGAACGCCCTCTTCTTCATGTTCGCGCTCATGCTCTCGCTGCTGATCTTCCGCCGCTATGCTGCGGATGATCCGCCCAACATGCCTGCTGCGGTTATCGGTGCTGCCATTCCCCTCGTGCTCGTGAGTTTTTACTGCTTCGGACTTAAACAGGGCAAGCCACCGAGCTATGATGTGGAGCTTGGAGAATGGCTCATCATCAAGTTGTCCGGAGGCTCCTATTTCTCTCCACGCCAAGTAGAGCCGCTAGCCCTGGACTGGATCCAAGATCCCAAAAACAAAGAACCTCAAATCTGATTCCTCCTCCTGGATGGCTCGTTTCATCAACTCCTACCTCGACGAGGATCTCATCATCTACCGCGGCCTACAGCGCGGCGGTGCCATTGGTAGAGGCTATAACGTCGAGCTGCCAGATACGGAAAACACAGACGCCTCCTGGCTCATGGCGCTGGAGGATAACCTGCGCGTGCTGCTGCGCATGGTGCGCCCAGAGCTACGGCTGCAAGTGGCCTGGAGCGTGGATAGCGACTACCGCAAGGAGCTTGAGCGCTATCGTGAAAAAACGGAAAAACTTCCCCAGGATCGCTGGTCCACCCGGTGCCGTGAAGAGCGTTACCAACGCTACGATCGTAAAATCAAAGATCACAAACTGCGCCGGGAGCACCTCCAGTTCTTCTTTACCAGCAAGATCCAGGGCAGGGCAATGGGTGGAGGTCGCCAATATTACGAAGAATTGCTGCAAGCCGCCAAGCGTGAGCAGGGAGAGCTAGAGGAGGCTCTGCGTCAGCAATTTGGCACCCTGGGAGGCCGCGTCACTCCCATGGGGGACATGGATCACTTTGAGTCCTTCTACCGTTACTTTAACCCCAGTGCCTTTGAGAATGAGGCGCTGAAGCTCGACGATCTCTATGATCCCAGCAAAACCGTCGCCGAGATGTGTTTCAATAGCGAGGCTGCACCTGTGCGCATGGGGAGTAGCACCTTCAAGCTAGACGGCTTTCACCAAGCCGTGTGCGTGATGAAGTCCCTGCCCAAGTTCACCTACATCGGGATGATGCGCACGCTCACCCAGCTAGACTTTCTAGACTATCAGATCGTCTGCAACATTGAGGCGGGGGATGTGGACAAAGACCGCGTAGCCACTGAGGCCAAGGTAGCGCGCCTGGAGCGTGGCAAGCTGACGCCATCCCTGGAGGCTACCCTGCAAAAGCTGCGCACCCGCGTGCGCCGCCTCAGCACCAACGAGGTCGTCCCCTACCGGATGCACCTCCTCGTCCGCGTCTGGGACAAGGATGCCGACGTTTGCGCCAGCAAGCTCTCCGCCGTCCGCAGCTCCATCCTCAAGCTGGGTGGCGCACAATCCTACGAGCCCACGCTACCGACCAGCGTGCGCAACTACTGGCAGCTCTGCATGCCGGGGTGGACTTGGGCGAACTACAACGACTTCAAGCTTTATGTCGAAGACGTGAACTTAGCCGACTTGGTGCCCATCTCCAGCACCCCTACGGGTGATCTAGAGGATGCGGAGGCCATCTACGATGGCCCACGCGGTGCCTTGGTGGGCTGCACCACGTTCGTCGGTAAAGAAGGTGCCATGCGGCCTGAGCACGGCATCATGTTTGGTGCCTCAGGTGCCGGAAAATCAGTCTTTACCATCGACCTCCTCAGCCAAACGGCACCCTACTACGACTACACGGCGATCGTCGAGGAGGGGCTCAGCTACAATCTCTTCACCCGCCTCTATGGCTGCCAGCCGATCATCGTGCAGCCCAATGGCAACCTCACATTCAACTACTTTGACACCCGTGGCCTGCCTCTCAGTCCCGACCAGCTCGGCGGTGCCACAGCTGTCGCCCACCTCATGGCAGGCCCGCCGCCGGACATTGATCGCGATCGGCTGCGCCAGGCGCTGCTGTCCAAGCAGATCGAGCGCCTCTATATCGATCAGTTTGAGACCTGGGCTGGGCGCCATGCTGACCTACGTGCCGAGGCCGCAAGGCGTGTCGCTATTGCCGACGCCTGGCGGAAAAAGCGCATGCCTCAGGGCACTCAGCTCAGCGATGCCTGGGTGGATTTTTGGGTAGAGTTCCAGGACGGCGACCCCTTCGCCAGCGAACTCAACCGCACCCAAGTGGACCCCGCTCGCTTGGAGGACTTCCTCAATGATCCAGGCAATCAGTGGGACCTCATGAGCATGGGCTACACCCTCATGAGCCCAGAGGACATGCCCACGCACAGCCAGTTCGTCGAGCTGCTGAACCTTGAGAGCCGTCAGCGCAAGGCGCATGAGGATCTGGGCCTACTGCGGATGCTCCTTGAGCCCTGGAGCCGCACCGGCCGCTACGGGGCGATCTTGGACGGCGTGAACAATGTCGATCTCAGTGGCAAAGTGGTTCACTTTGAGCTGAGCTACATCCCCGAGAGCGCGCGCGAGCTGCGCACCGTGGCTGCCTTTATGATCACCAACGACCTGCGTAAGGAGATCATGCGCCGCCCGCGCTCCACCCGCAAGCGCGTCATCCTGGAGGAGCTCTCCGCCTTTCTCGCCATGCCGGATGGGGACCGCATCACACGCGAATATTACGAGCGCATGAGAAAGTACTCCTGCTGGGTCTTCTCCATCATCCAGCAGTTCCAGCGCATCAAAGATCACCCCGTGCGCTCTTCCGTTGTCGGTAACTCCCGTGTCATGTTCATGCTGAAGCAGCCAGACCAACGCGATGTCGAGAGCATGAGCGAGGGCTTCCGCATCCCCTCAGTGACCAAGAGGCAGGTAACCAGCTTCCCTGACCCTTCCGAGATGAAGACCGACCCCTACGGCAGCTTCGTCTATTACCATGAAGCGACAGGACGGCCCAAGATCGCCATCGGTCGCCATCAGGCATCGAAGGAAATGATCCTAGCCTCTGCCACCTCCGGTGAGGCTTTTGAACGCCAGAACGAACAGCTCAAGGAATACGGCGGCGACGCCTACAAGATGATTCTCAGTCAAGCCAAGTCGAAAAAATGAAAACGCGCATCCTCCTCATCCCCGCCCTTTGTGCCTCCCTGGCCTCCTGCGCGAACAGCGAAGGCGGCATGAACAAAGGTCTCATCGGTGCAGCTACGGGCGGTCTCGTCGGTGCCCTCCTGGGAGACGGCCTTCTCGGTGGCCGTGGTAACAATCGGGGGAATGGCAACGTCACAGCTACCAGCACGGGTAGCGGCGGCTCCACGAGCGTCTCTACCAATGGAGGCAACAACGGCAACGGCAGCTTTTTAGACGACAACGCTGGCCTCATCGCCGGTGCCGTCGGTGGCTATGCGGCAGGTGCCCTTACCGACAGCTTCTCGAAAAATGAAATCCGCCAGAAGTATCTAGATGGTTACAATAAGGGCCGCAGTGATGCCATCAAGGAACTCTATTGGCTAAAGCGAGATGCTGAGCGCCCCGGCGGCGGAGCAGAACTCCAGCGTCGCTACTACGAGGTGCCGGTGCCTGAGCATGTCACCACCGATGGCGTCCTCGTTGAGCCACGTCGTGCCTTTATCGAAGTCGTCGAATAACCCAAAACCTGCCATGCCATGAAAACACCCGCCTGGATTGCCGCCATACTCTGCCTGGCCGCTGCTGCGGCCTGGGGTCAGGGAGCCTCCCTCGTTTTTGACGAGTCATTGAATCTGAAAACGGAAGAAGTCATCGCCAAGCTCAACGCCATCCTCCAGCAGGCAGAGCAGCAAAACGCCAAGCTCCAGCAGCAAATCGACCGCGCAGGTGACCCCAGCGGTCTCTACGCCGGTGCCATGCAGGTGGTCAAGCAGTCAGCGATGCAGCAGGCTGCGCTGCTCAAGACACAGGCTGAGCGCGCGCAGATGTTTAACGATGCGGATGGCAAGATCATCTTTGGCCGTGAGACCTACGGCATCGCCACCCCGGTGCAGGAAACCGTGACGCTGGAGGATGGCACCACGCGCACGCGCGATGCTGACAAGTATAAGATCGAAGGCAAAATGCTGGCTGACATTGATGAATACCGCCGCGTGCGCGAGGAGGCGCTGGCTCTCAAAAAAAGCCTCACCACTGAAATGACGCAGGCCATGCAGGATCTGGAAGGTGCCACCGACCTTGCCTCCATCCAGAAATACAGCACCCTGATCCAAGTGCTGCAGGGGCAGATTGCCGGCGCGGACCGCACCGCCCAGCAGGCATTCACAGACATGGAGGTGCTGGAGCGGGAGATGAAGCTACAGGCCAGCGCTAGCCGCAAGGCCGCTGCTGAGCTGGCTCAGATGGAAAATGATGCAGAGTCTGAGGTGCCTGGAAGCAGCAGCAAGGCCTCCCGCCGTGATGCCGTCAAAGATGCGCGTGATGCGGCGATGGCCAAGGCCCGTGAATATCTAGAAAATGGCACCAATCCCGGACGGGCAAAGAATTCCACCAAGGGGCCAAGCGTGCAGTGGCGGAAGCCTAGCCAGGAAACCCCGCCGACTAACCCTTGAATCTAATTGTTCCGCATCCCTTTAGGCTCCAGTCATGATTGATACCTTGCCCATCTTCTTCGCAGACGGCGTCATGTCGTCTCTGCAGGAGATCATGAACCCCTTCTTTGAAGGGGACATGCGGGACATCTGTGTATTGGTCTTTGACACCCTTCTCCCGCTCACTCTGGGCCTAGCCTTCGCGGGCCTACTTTTCCAAGTGTACAAGGGGCTGATGAGTGGCAGCCTGGACGGGATGTTTGGCCAGATCCTCATGGTAGGTTTGGTGGCCATCGTGATGCCTCATTATCCTCAATGGATGTTGGACTGCCGCACTTGGCTCAGTGATGAGTTGCTAGAAGCACTCAAGCTCGATCCCTCCGGCATCCTCGATTCGTTTGGCGATTCTTTTACAGAGCTGGACCTGTCCTCCAGCCCAGATGGCATTTTTGATATCTTCGGTATGCTCGATCCCTTGGGGCTCATCGACTACATCGCAAAGATCATTGCGAATTTCTGCATGATCGTCATCGGGGTGATTTGCTACATCTTTTTCTTCCTCGCTTATCAAATCCAAATCATGGCGCTGATGATCG
>JAIWOJ010000119.1 GCA_020216965.1 Prosthecobacter sp. | reverse complement strand
TCAGCTTTGCGGAGACCAGCGATGGCATCGACGCCGCTGCCAGCACTGAGAAAGTGCGCCTCTTTACCCAGGATAAGGTGGAGTTAGAAAAAATGTTCCACATCCGCGCAGAAGCCTGGCTGGCTGAAGGCAGCGGCAAACCCAGCCTGAGAAGGGAAATGGAAACCTATGTGTATGCACCCACGAGCCCCTAGATCTTGCAGATTCGGGCTGAGGTTCAGCCTAAATCAAAAATCACGCATCGCAGCTCATCCATCGGGCTTCACCTTGATCGAGGTCATCCTCGCCATGGGCCTGATCGGGCTCCTGATCGGTGGCGTGTACAGCATCGCCAACGGTGCCCTTCAACTGGGGCTTTCCATGAACCAAGCGCGCCTCTCAGAGACGCGCCTGACCCATTTTACCACCGCTTGGCGTAGCTACCTAGAGACCCTCCCCCCTGGAGCCCGCCTCAGTTGTGGGCTAGAAAAAGTGCGCCGGGGCGCAGCAGGCAGGCTTTTGATCGAAGGCGCACCTCCGCCTTTTGTGTGGTCTAGCCGCGTGCGCTTGGCCGATGCGGTCGAGTTTGCCATCACCCGTGGGGAGGAGGCAGGCAGCCTCCAGCTCATGGTGCGTCATCTGAAGCGGCTGGAAAAGCCGAATGCTCTAGATGCCTACGCCCAGATCGCGGAGCTGCCGCTCTTGCGTGGATTGAAGGACTTCCGTTGGGAGTTTTATGATGCAGAAAAGCAGCGCTGGTTCAGCAATTGGAATCCCGACAAGCAGCCCGCGCCCCCACTTTTCATGCGGCTGCATTTTCAGTTCCTCAAGGATCCGCGTGAACACCATTTCACCTATTGGATCGCCAACGACCTCGCCCCCAGCACCGCCGGGCAGCCCGCTGCCCCGCCCTCTGCCTGACCCCATCCCATCATGCGCTTGCCGTCCATCCATGCACCACGCCGCCAGGGCTCCGCGCTCATTGCGGTGTTTTGGATGATCGCGGTCATGGGCATGGTGCTCCTGGCGGGTGCCAAGGCCCTGGATGCGGATGCCCGCAGCACACGCGAACTGCGTAGCCGCACCTATGCCATGCGGCTGGCCCAGATGGGGCTGGAGGTGGGACGGCACCCAGTGATACAGATGGATGACCCGCTGCTGCACTACCAATCTCCCGAAGGCGGCGGCTACGATGTGCGCCTGACCACCGAAGAGGCGCGGCTGAACATCAACGTCCTGCTGACCCAGGGGGATCAAGTGCTCCTGCCGCGTCTTTTTGCATACTGGGGCATGAAACCAGAGTTCAGCACTGCCCTCCTCGATGCTCTGCGCGATTGGGTGGATGAGGATGACAAAACGCGGCTTAACGGCGCGGAGAGGCGCGACTACCAAAAAGCGGGTCTGGACGGCCTGCCTTACAACCGCCCCTTCCGCGAGGTGGAGGAAATGCTGCTCGTGCGTGGCATGGAGCAGGTGAACCAAGCGCGCCCAGACTGGCGGGACTGGTTCACCGTGCTGGGGGATGGCCGCGTGGATGTGAACGAGGCGCGCCCAGAGCTCATCGCCCTCATCGCCAACGTGCCGCGTGAACGGTTAACGCCCCTGCTAAGCCTGCGCGCGGGAAAGGACGGCGTGCTACGCACAAGAGATGACAATCGGCTCTCCAGCCCCGTGCAGGTAGCTCAGTTGCTCGGCGTGTATCAGCCACAGACCGTGGAGATCCTCACGCGCTGGCTCCAATTTCGCGGCCCCATCAAGCGCCTGGAAAGCACCGGATACTTTGGCGATGTGCGTCGCCGTCTCGTCCTCATCGTGCAAAACCAAAAGGCCGTCTGGCGCGGCGAGCTCCCCCCCCACCATGGCCCGTAACCGCAAATCCACCCATGACCTCCTCCTGCCCGGCCCAGAGGGATGGACCCGCTGGACAGGCCAGGATGGCAGCGCCCTGAATCTAGCCAAGGAGTTCGGCCAAAGCGCCGGTCTTTTTGGCAAGGAGCCGCATCGGCGTGTGCTTGCGCTACCCGCCAGCCACGTCTGGGTACTACCTGCTTGGCTTCATGGTCGGCCTGAGCACCTGCGGGACATGGCTCTGCTGCACCTAGAGCGCATGGGCGTGCGCGTGGCAGACCCTGAGCATGGCCTTCAGGTCTTGCCCATTGAGGAAAAAGAGAGCGCGCAGCTTGTGACTATCCTTGCCCTGAAAGAGCAACCTGCTCCGCTATGGGACATGCTGCGGCTGCCGGAAGTGGTATGCCTTGCAGCCCAATGCCGCCCCCTCCCTGCCGATAGCATCATCCTGCAGCGAGAGCTAGGCCGCCTCACGGTCACGATCACCCACGGCCCTCACATCGTCTATGCCAGCCCCCTCAGCGCCCGCTACCTGGATGAAGGCGCGCTCGCTGAGGTAAATCACCTCTGCGTCCAGCTCGGCTTTCAGCGTGTGCTCGGCAGCATCAAGGGCATCGTTTTATGGATGGAGGAGGAGGGGGATTTAGCCCAGGTCGAGCGCATGACCGGCCTCCCGGCCCACCGCGAGAGCCTGCCGCCTCCTTGCCTGAACCCCATGGCGCATTCCACGCTCCTGCCGCCAGAGGTTCTCAGTGCGCGGCTGCGTGAGCAGGCACGGGCGCGCACCCGCGTGACGGCTTTGAGCATCGGTCTGGCCCTGGCGGCCTGCCTTGCTGTGATGATGGTGCTCATCACCACGGCCACGCGTGAGCGCGACCTGCTGCGGGACAAAGTCGCCGCACTGACCCCACGCGCCTCTCAGGTGCTGGATCAAAAGAAAGCTTGGCTGGAGGCCGCACCCGCCGTGGACCCTAGCACAGGCCCCATGCAGGTGCTGCTGGATGTGATGAAGCCAGCAGCCAGCACCGAAGTGGCCATGACCAGCTTTGAATGGACCCCAGGCAGCCTGGCCTTGAGGGGGCGCACAGCCCATGTTTCCCAGGCTCTGCAGTTCACCCAGGAGATCAAGGCCGTGGATGAACTGGCGGCTTATACCTTTGACACGCCCGATCCTCAGATCGCCAGCGACAACAGCGCGACTTTTGAAGTGAAAGGAGAGCGGCAGCCATGAAGCGCAGTGAAAAAATCCTCCTTGGCGTCTTCGCTGCCCTATTCCTCCTCATCGTCGGCGGGGGGGCGATGGCCACGGCGATCCGCCACTATCTGGACCTTCTTGAGGAAAATGAGGGGCTGCGCACCCGCATCCTGGACATGCACGATGCCATCGCCCAGGGCAGTGAATGGCAGCGGAGACACGCCTGGCTGGAGGAGCATGTGCCCTCCTTCACCTCCCGTCAGGAGGCTGCCAATCGGTTGCTAGAGACCGTGCAAAAAGAAGCAGATCGCCTCTCCATCAGCTTTACAGACCGTCAGTTTCTGGAGGCAACACGCCCCGTGGGGCCGGACGGATTACCCATGGAAGAGACGGGCGGCTACTTTGACCAAGCCACCGTCAGGGTCGTCCTGGCCAAAGTTCGTGAAAAGGAGGTTTTTGCCTGGATGCACGCCCTACAATCACCTGGAGGTTTCCTGGGCATCACCCGCCTCCAGATAACCCCGGCCGGGGAGGGCAAGACGGTGAACATTGAGGCCGAGATCACCCAGTTTTACCGCGAAAAATCACCCACCAAGCTCTCGAGAGTCAGCCCGCCATGAGCTCATCTTCCCGCATTCTCTGCCTGCTGCTACTAGGCCAGATTCATCTCGTGGCCGAAGAGCCACCCGTACCTCTCCCGCCCTTGCAACATTACGCCGCACTCTGGGAGCGGTCGATCTTTACGACCAAGGATCTACCCTCCCCCGATGCCCCGGCGGGCCCCCTTTTCACAGATAGTCTCAGCCTCGCAGGCACCTATGAGCTGGATGGGCAGTTCGTCGCCATCCTCGTTGACCGCAGCACCTCTCAGTTCACGGAAGCAAGGATCGGGCGGGAAAACGAGCAAGGCATCAAGATCCGCAAGGTGCAGCCTGGTGCCACTCCTGACAAAACTCGCGTGCAACTGCAAAAAGGTGACGTCGCAGGTTGGGTCAGCCAGGCAGAGACCCCTGCGGCTGAGCCCGCCCCAGAACCTCAAGTGCGCGCCGCGCAGCCCGCCCATGCTCCAGCCGCGACACCGCTGCTACCCCCGCCCGCAGCACCACCCCCACTGCCAGCCCCAGCCATCCCGACGGCGGCCCAGGATGTGCCGCTGCCTCCCCCCTGAGTCCAGCCGCAGACGCTGAGTTCACGAACGACTGATTTTCAGGTTGCCAGCTTTCCTGCGGGAGAGGAGTTTGCCGCGCATGTCCGGACTACTGGAGATCCCCCCACATCAGTTCCTCGCTGCCTTCCAGGCATTCTTCGCGCTATCCATCGGACACGCCATCATGGACTTTCCCCTCCAGGGGGAGTACATCGCCACCGGCAAGAACTGGCGGCTTTTGAAAAAACTAGCAGATCCTGCACGTCCTCAGGACATTTGGCTGTGGTGCATGGGGGCCCACTGCCTCATGCACGCGGGCTCTGTCTGGGTGATCACCGGCTCATGCTTACTCGCTTTGATCGAGTTCACGCTGCACTGGGCGATCGATGTGGCCAAGTGCAGTGGGAAAACCACCTTTCACCAAGATCAATTCCTGCACTATACCTGCAAGCTGGGCTACGCCTCCGCAGCCTATGCGGGCTGGCAGCCGAGTTGGTGAGCGATCACTCCACCTGGATTCCCAAGTTCCAGCAGACAAAAAAGTGTCCGCATCACAGGGAACTTCGGAATCTTGGCTCATGGCAGGCTGGTCGCGCCCATGAGATATCGGTCGCACTCTCTGGCAGCGCCGCGGCCTTCGTTAAAGGCCCAGACGACGAGAGACTGACCTCGGCGGCAGTCGCCACAGGCAAAAACACCGGGGACGCTGGTGGTGTATTTCTCGTGCTCGGCTTTGATGTTGCTGCGCGCGTCGGTTTCGAGCTTGAGGGCTTCGATGAGGGGCTGCTCAGGGCCAAGGAAGCCCATGGCGAGCAGGACAAGCTGCGCAGGCAGGACTCTTTCGGTGCCAGCGACCTTCTGCGGCCCAAAGTTGCCTTTGTCGTCTTTCTTCCACTCGACATCGACGACGTGGACAGCCTTCACGTTGCCGTTTTCGTCGCCTTCGAAGTGAGTGGCGGTGGTGAGATAGACGCGGGGATCGTCGCCGAACTTGGCGGCGGCTTCCTCCTGGCCGTAGTCCATCTTGTAGGTTTTGGGCCATTCGGGCCAGGGATTGTTCGCGGCGCGGGTCAGGGGCGGTTTGGCCATGATCTCAAGCTGCGTGACGGTTTTGCAGCCATGGCGGACGCTGGTGCCGACGCAGTCGGTGCCGGTATCGCCACCGCCGATAATGACGACGTCCTTACCCTGGGCCGTGATGAAGGAGCCGTTGAGATGGTCTCCCAGCACACGCTTAGTGTTAGAGGTCAGGAAATCCATGGCGAAGTGGATGCCCTTCAGCTCACGGCCAGGGATGGGGAGGTCACGGGGCTTGGTGGCACCGGTGGCGACGATGATGGCATCGTAGTCCTTGCGGAGCTGCTCGGCGGTGATGTCCGTGCCGACGTTGACGTTGCACTTGAAGGTGACGCCTTCGTCTTCAAGCAGCTTGATGCGGCGGAGAACGACTTCCTTCTTGTCGAGCTTCATGTTGGGGATGCCATACATGAGGAGGCCGCCGGGGCGGTCGGCACGCTCAAAGACGGTGACGGTGTGGCCTGCCTTGTTGAGCTGGGCCGCAGCGCTTAGGCCGGCAGGGCCGGAGCCAATGACAGCGACTTTTTTGCCAGTGCGCTTTTCAGGCGGCTGCGGGGTGACCCAACCTTCTTCCCAGCCTTTGTCGATGATGCTGACCTCGATGTTTTTGATCGTCACCGGCGGCTCATTGATGCCCAGCACGCAGGAGCCTTCGCAGGGGGCGGGGCAGACCCGGCCGGTGAACTCGGGGAAGTTGTTGGTCTTGTGCAGGCGGTCGAGCGCATCACGCCAGAGGCCGCGATAGACGAGATCGTTCCACTCCGGGATGAGGTTGTTGATGGGGCAGCCGCTGGCCATGCCGCTGATGAGCGTGCCGCTGTGGCAGAAGGGGATGCCGCAGTCCATGCAGCGTGCACCTTGCTTCTTCAGGCGGTCTTCAGGCAGATGGAGGTGAAATTCCTTCCAGTCCTTGATGCGCTCAAGCGGATCGCGGTCAGCGGGCAGTTCGCGGGTGAATTCGATGAAGCCGGTTGGTTTTCCCATAGTCTAGCGGTGGAGGTAAAAAAATAATCTTGGATAAAAAGAGTCTGGTCAGTCGGATCGGATAGATCAGACCAATCTTTATGGGTTCTTACCCCCCTCCCACACGCGCGGCGTCCTTCGAGTTGCTTTCAAAGGCGGCGATGAGGGCGTCGTCGCCGGTGAGGCCATCGGCTTTGGCTTTGTCGAGGGCTTTGAGCACGCGGGCGTAGTCGCGGGGCAGGACTTTGACGAACTGCTTCACGCTCTGCTCCCAGAGGGCGAGCACTTTGAAGGCTTTCTGGCTCTTGGTAGCCTCGGCGTGCTGCTTGATGAGCTCGTAGAGGGATTCGATTTCCTCTTTGTCTTCTAGGGCAAAGAGGTCACTCATGCTGGTGTTGCAGCGGGTGGCGAAGTCGCCCTTCTCATCAAGCACATAGGCGATGCCGCCGGACATGCCCGCGGCGAAGTTACGGCCCGTGGTGCCGAGTACGACGACGCGGCCGCCGGTCATGTATTCGCAGCCGTGGTCGCCCACGCCTTCGACGATGAGCGTGACGCCTTTCGGCACAAAGGCACCGAAGCTCTGGCCCGCGCTGCCCTGGAAGGTGAGGCGCACTGTGT
>JAIWOJ010000118.1 GCA_020216965.1 Prosthecobacter sp. | reverse complement strand
AAGTGCTCCTCAGGCTGCCTGATGGCAAAACGACCGTCCTGCCCCTCACCGCACTCGCTGCTGACGATGCAGAATTTGCCCGCCTAGCCCAGGCATCCATGCAGGACGCACAGGCACTCGGCCCCCAGACCCTCCAAGTGCAGACTGGGCTGGAGGATGGCTGGATCGCGCGCTTAGGCACCCGTGCTACTGGAAAGGACAGCCCCTGGATCTTTGCTGGTGAGACCATCTATCTGCTGCGTGGAAAACAATCCCTAGAGCCTGGTGACATTTTGGAGGCCCAGACTCTTTTCCCTGCCGGACAGCGCACTTACCTGCCTCTCGACTCGGATGCCACGGTCATCCGCGCTTTCGCTTTAGAACTCGAAGAAGCCGCCACGGCGGCATTCAACGTGCGCCAGGCCGCTGGCGCTGACACGACGAAGCTGGCCCCCCAGGTGGTGGAGCCGCTGGTGCAGACCGTCAGCATCCACGGCCTGGCCCTTCCCCTCGGCAAAGGCTACTACCTGATCGAACGCAGCCTTTTGAAAAACGCCACCACGCTCATGCTGCATGAGAACGCCAAGGACTTCCCCCTAAACGTAGTGAAAGAAGATGCGGCCCTGGACTTGGTCCTCGTTTCATGCCCGCATGAGATGGAGCCCGTGCGCCTCATCCCCAGGCAGCCAGCCCAGATCGGCCAGAGTGTCTTTGCCGTCTCCATCCCGCTCACCAGCACCCGCAAAAATCTCGGCCCGCCCACGCTGACCCGCGGCATCGTCAGCAAAACGGGCACCGGTGCCTCTTTTGAGCACGATGCCGTCATCGCTCCAGAGGCCATCGGCGGCTACCTCCTGAGCGAGCGATGGGAAGTGCTGGGCGTCTTCTTCCGTAGCCGATCTCGCGTGGAAAAAGCCCCCGCCAGCCCACGAAGTAGCAGCCCTGAAGCTCAGCCAGAGCCTGCGCTGCCACAGGTCCTGCATTCTCGCTTCCTGGAGCAGATCCTACTCGTCGGTGAAAAAGGCAGTCAGCGCCGCCTTCCTGGCGTGCCAGCCCCTAGATCAGGCAGCCTGGGAGATGCGCCCAAACCCGTGATCGACCTGTTACGCGCGAGCACCGCCCTCGTCATCGCCACCCGTGAGGAAAAACGGGACCCACCCGCCCGAAAACCCACCGCTGTAAGCCCAGCAGCCGCCGCAGGGGATGGCAGCGCGCAGTTTAGCCTGAGCAGTTCTGGCATCCGCCACAACACCAAGTGCCGCTACTTCAATGCAGCCAAAGCCTGCCAAGCCACAGATGGCCACCCTTGCAAGCTATGCGGAGGCTGATCTCTACAGGCCATGGTCCATCAGCTAGCGGCTTACGAATACAGATCGCCGCACCGTGGATTCATTGTGAATAAGTTCCTGCTTCCTGACATCCTCCCGGCAACTTTTTTGCCATGCACTCCCGCCTTGCGCATTGGTGTCAACTCGCCAAAATGTGCGCCCCTTTTGCACTCTAATGACCACCCCAGGACTCCCCCAAAACGGTCTTCCGCCCGCCCAGGGCCTCTATGATCCACGCCATGAGCACGACGCCTGCGGTGTGGGTTTCGTCTGTCATTTGAAGGGGAAAAAGTCCCACAAAATCATCTCAGACGCACTGCAGATCCTAGAAAACCTCGACCACCGGGGAGCCTGTGTGGAGGAAAATACAGGCGATGGTGCAGGCATCCTGCTCCAGATCCCGCACGACTTCCTTACCAAAGTCGCCAAAAGCGCCGGGTTTGACCTCCCCGCCCAGGGCAGTTACGGCGTCTCCAATCTTTTCGTCTCCCAGGATGCCGCTGTCCGCGCCAAGGTGAAGGGCATTTTTGAAGCCCTTTGCATCGAAGAAGGCTGCCCCGTCATCGGCTGGCGTGACATTCCCACAGACAACTCCACCTTGGGCAAGTCCGCCAAGGCCAGTGAACCCTTCAACCTCCAGGTCTTCATCCGGCGCGGCGAAAAGCTGGCCGACGAGGCTGCTTTTGAGCGCAAGCTCTACGTCATTCGTAAGCTTGCCCACACCCGCATCCGGGCCACGAAGATCGATCCCTGCTGGTACGCCCCCAGCATGAGCTGCCGCACGCTGGTCTATAAAGGGATGCTCACCCCGCATCAGGTCGGTGCCTATTTTAAAGACCTGCGGGATGAAGACATGACCTCCGCCCTCGGTCTGGTCCACTCCCGCTTTTCTACCAATACCTTCCCGAGCTGGGAGCGCAGCCATCCCTACCGCTACATCGCCCACAACGGGGAGATCAATACCCTGCGCGGCAACATCAACTGGATGCACGCCCGCCAGTCCCTCTTTGCCTCCGAGCTGTTTGGCGAAGACATTCAGAAGATCAAGCCGGTCATCAATATCGATGGCTCCGACTCCACCATCTTTGATAACGCCCTGGAACTCATGGTCCTGGCCGGGCGCAGCCTGCCCCACGCCATGATGATGATGATTCCAGAGCCCTGGAGCGGCCATGAGTCCATGAGCGAGGCCAAAAAGGCATTTTATGAATACCACTCCTGCCTGATGGAGCCGTGGGATGGCCCTGCGTCCGTCGCATTTACCGATGGCACGATGATGGGTGCCACGCTGGACCGCAACGGCCTGCGCCCCAGCCGCTACTACGTCACGCATGATGATCTCGTCATCATGGGCTCGGAAGCAGGCGTTTTGCCGGTGGATCCGGCGAATGTGAAGCTCAAAGGTCGCCTCCAGCCCGGTAAAATGTTCATCGTGAACATGGAAGAAGGCCGCATCGTGCCGGATGAGGAGATCAAAGAAAAGATCGCTGCCGAGAAGCCTTATCGTGAGTGGTTGAACAACAACCTCGTGAAACTGGCAGACATCCCCGATGGTGCCCCCTGCCCCCTCCCCGATCACGATACCATGCTCCAGCGCCAGCAGGCCTTTGGCTACACCTGGGAAGACCTGCGTATGCTCATGGTGCCGATGGCGCGCGACGGCGTGGAGGCTGTGGGCTCCATGGGCACGGACATCCCCATCGCCGCCCTCTCCAACAAAGCGAAGCTGCTCTACGACTACTTCAAGCAACTCTTCGCGCAGGTCACGAACCCGCCGATTGACTGCATCCGCGAAGAAATCGTCACCTCCCCCGTCACCACCATCGGTCGGGAGGGGAATTTGCTCGAGCCCAAGCCCGAAAGTTGCCACCTGATCGAGCTCAAAACACCGATCCTCAGCAACGAAGAACTCGCCAAGCTGAAAGCCCTCGCCGAGGGCCAATTCGCCTCTGCAACGCTGGACATCACCTTTGACCCGAACAAGGGCGCGAAGGGGCTCGAAGCCGCCATGGACGCACTTTGTGCCCAAGCGGACGATTTGATCAAACAGGGCCGCAACATCCTCATTTTGACGGATCGCGGTGTTTCGGCTGAAAAGGCTCCCATCCCGGCTCTGCTGGCCGTCGGCGGCCTGCACCATCACCTGATCCGCAAGGGCACCCGCACGCAGTGCGACATCGTGCTCGAGTCCGGCGAACCGCGTGAGGTTCACCACTTCTGCACGCTGATCGGCTACGGCTGCGGCGCGATCAATCCCTACCTCGCCTTTGAAACGCTCGACGACATGATCCGCCAGGGTCTGCTGGTGAACGTGGACCACAAGAAGGCAGTTTATAACTTCATCAAAGCCGCCACAAAGGGCGTCATCAAGGTGGCATCGAAAATCGGCATCTCCACGATGCAGAGCTACCGCGGCGCGCAGATCTTTGAAGCCGTCGGCCTCAGCAAGAGCGTGGTGGACAAGTATTTCACCTGGACCGCCACTCGCGTGGAAGGCAGCGACATCAATGTGATCGCCGAAGAAGCCATCCAGCGCCACAGGCGCGGCTTCCCGGACCGCGATTCGCAGGTGCATGCACTCGACGTGGGCGGTGACTACCAGTGGCGCAAGGAAGGTGAGGCGCACCTTTTCAACCCGCTGACCATCCACACGCTGCAAAAGGCCGTCCGCACGGGCAATTATGACATCTTCAAGCAATACTCCGCGCTAGTGAACACGCAGGTGAAGCAGTTCTACACCCTGCGCGGCCTGCTCGACTTCAAACCGCAAACCCCCGTGCCGATTGAGGAGGTCGAAAGCGTCGAAAGCATCATGAAGCGCTTCAAAACGGGCGCGATGAGCTACGGCTCCATTTCCAAAGAAGCGCACGAGGCGCTCGCCATCGCCATGAACCGTGTGGGCGGCAAATCGAACACCGGTGAAGGTGGCGAAGACCCTGAGCGCTACACCTGGACCAACGAGCGCGGCGACTCCAAGAACAGCGCCATCAAGCAGGTCGCCAGCGGCCGTTTCGGGGTGACGAGCCTCTATTTGAGCCAGGCCCGCGAAATCCAGATTAAGATGGCCCAGGGTGCCAAGCCCGGTGAAGGCGGCCAGCTTCCCGGATCGAAGGTGTATCCCTGGATCGCGAAAGTGCGCGGCTCCACACCGGGCGTCGGCCTCATCTCGCCACCGCCGCATCACGACATTTACTCCATCGAGGACCTCGCCCAACTCATCCACGACCTGAAAAACGCGAACCGCGAGGCTCGCATCAGCGTGAAGCTCGTGTCCGAGGTCGGCGTCGGCACCATCGCCGCCGGTGTCGCAAAGGCGCACAGCGATGTGGTGCTCATTTCCGGTTACGATGGCGGCACCGGTGCCTCGCCACAGACCAGCGTGAAGCACGCCGGCCTGCCTTGGGAACTCGGCCTTGCTGAAACGCATCAGACACTGCTCATGAACAACCTGCGCTCGAAGATCGTCGTCGAGGCCGATGGCCAGATGAAGACCGGTCGCGATGTCGTCATCGCCGCGCTGCTGGGTGCGGAGGAGTTTGGCTTTGCCACCGCCCCGCTCGTCACGCTCGGCTGCATCATGATGCGCGTCTGCCACCTCAACACCTGCCCGGTCGGCGTCGCAACTCAAGACCCCGAGCTGCGCAAAAAGTTCGCGGGCCAGCCCGAGCACGTGGTGAATTTCTTCTTCTTCGTCGCCGAGGAGCTGCGCGAGCTCATGGCCGAGCTGGGTTTCCGCAAGGTCGAGGAGATGATCGGCCGCTCCGACCTGCTCGATTTCAACCGCGCCATCGCGCACTGGAAGGCCAAGGGCCTCGACTTAAGCCCGATCTTCGAGCGGCCCCAGGTCGGCCCCGAGGTCGCCACGCGCCGCGTGACCGAGCAGGACCACGGGCTCGAGAGCGTCCTCGACTACCAATTGCTCCCCAAGGTGAAGAAGGCCGTCGAGACGGGCGAGAAGCTCGTCGTCGCCAGCCCCATCACCAACCGCAACCGCACCACCGGCGCCATCATCGGCAGCGAGGTCTCGCGCAAGCACGGCTTCAAGGGACTGCCGGAGGACACGATGACGCTCAAGTTCCAGGGCTCGGCGGGCCAAAGCTTCGGCGCCTCCGTCCCCAGCGGGATGACGCTGATCCTCGAGGGCGATGCCAACGACTACGTCGGCAAGGGCCTCTCCGGCGGCAAGCTGATCGTGTTTCCGCCCAAGGCCTCGACCTTCGTTCCGGAAGAGAATATCCTGATCGGCAACGTGGTGCTTTACGGCGCCACCGGCGGAGAGGCCTATTTCCGCGGCGTGGCGGGCGAGCGCTTCTGCGTGCGCAACAGCGGCGCCAAGGCCGTCGTCGAGGGCGTGGGCGACCACGGCTGCGAGTACATGACCGGCGGCCACGTGGTGGTGCTGGGCAAGACCGGCCGCAACTTCGCGGCGGGGATGAGCGGCGGCACCGCCTTCATCTCCGACCCCAAGAACGAATTCAAAGCCAACTGCAACCTGGACATGGTCGATCTCGAGACCATCCACGAGGACGGCGACATCGCCCTGCTCGAAGAGATGCTAGAGGACCATGTCGAGTACACGGACAGCGCGGTGGCCAAGGCGATCCTCAAGGACTTCGACAAGGCCCTCGACTCCTTCGTCAAGGTCATGCCGAAGGACTACAAGCGTGTGCTGATCGAGGCGCAGAAAAAGATGGCGGAGTTGAACATCACGCTGGAGGCCGCGCTGTATGGGTAAGATCACGGGATTCATGGAGTACCACCGGGACCACTATCCCGAGCGGCCCGTCCAAGAGCGCGTCCGCGACTACCGGGAAATCTACAAAGAATTTCCCGTCGAGCGGCTGCGCATCCAGGGCGCCCGTTGTATGGACTGCGGGATTCCTTTCTGCCATCAGGGCTGCCCGCTGGGCAACCTGATCCCCGACTGGAACGACCTTGTCTATAAGGATCGCTGGCGCGAGGCGATCGAGCGCCTGCACGCGACCAATAATTTTCCCGAGTTTACCGGCACGCTGTGTCCCGCGCCCTGCGAGGGCTCCTGCGTCCTGGGCATCAACGACAAGCCGGTCACGATCAAGTACATCGAGCTCAACATCATCGACCGCGCCTTTCAAGAAGGGTGGGTCAAGCCCGAGCCGCCCAAGAAAGAGACCGGCAAGAAGGTCGCCGTGGTCGGCTCCGGCCCCGCCGGGCTGGCCTGCGCGCAGCAGCTGCGCCGCGCCGGGCACCAGGTGACGGTCTTCGAGCGCAGCGACCGCATCGGCGGCCTGCTGCGCTACGGTATCCCCGATTTCAAGATGGAGAAGCACCGCATCGACCGGCGCCGCGAGCAGATGAAGGCGGAGGGCGTGGTGTTCAAGACCAACGCGCATATCGGACAGAATGTCCCGGTCGAAGAGCTGCGCAAGAACTTCGACGCCGTCGCGCTGTGCGGCGGCGCCAGCCAGGCCCGCGATCTGCAGGTGCCGGGCCGCGAGCTGAAGGGCGTCTACCTGGCGGTGGATTACCTCACGCAGGAGAACAAGGTGAAC
>JAIWOJ010000117.1 GCA_020216965.1 Prosthecobacter sp. | reverse complement strand
GAGGTGCAGACAGGGGTGACAACTCCGGCCTGGCGCACGCTGGGATTCAGCAATCTCTCCAGCACGGCCCCGCCAGCGCTCACGGTGCGGGATTTGCGCCTGCGCCTCGTCCCAGACAAAGATTACCAGTTCCGGGTGCGGGCGACTCGGCAGGCCAGGGCTGACACCACGGCGGCCACGGCTTGGTCCAATACTGCCCAACTGCGCAGTCCGGTGCTGACTGCGCCCACCCAGCTCACTGGGCAGGTTTTGCAAGAGAACGCTCTGCGGCTGGCTTGGCTGGACAATTCCACCAACGAGACCGGGTATGAAATCCAGAGGCGGGCGCTGGATGGTGGGGAGCCGGTGGATTTCACCGCTTATGCCACGGCGGCGGAGGGGGCGACGAGCGCTGTTTTTGCTGTGCCTCAGGGGCGTTCTTTTGAATGGCAGGTGGTAGCTCTCTACACTTATACGCCCAGTGGGTCCTCTAGCCAGACCACCGTCCGCAGTGCGCCCTCCAATGCGATTCCGATTAGCACTGACTTTCAGGCACCGACACAATTGACGGCTAGCACAAGCGGACGTGGGCGCACGGCTGACCTGACCTGGGTGGACAACACGGGCACAGAGACGGGTTTCAATATTTACACGCGGCGTCAGGGCACGGATACCTGGTACTTTGCCAGGGCGGTGCGGGAAAACGTCACCCGTGTGAGCGTGAACACACGCACGGAGGGCACGGATGAAGAGGGGGTGCCGGTGTTTCAGCCGCTTGAGGCTGGGGCGGTGCATGAATTCAAAGTAGTGGCCGTGGGGGCGAATGAGGCCGTCTTTTCTGCCGATAGCAACACGGCCACTTGCACGGTGATTGATGGCTTCACCAGCCGTCCTTATCACCCGGCGCAGGTCGGTGTCAGCTTTACCTACACGGTGACGACGACGAATGAGCAAGGCCGCACAGGCTGGGAGGTCCAAAACCTCCCCCCCGGACTCTCTTTTAACCCAGAAAACGGTGTCATCAGTGGCACGCCAACTGCCCCAGGGATTTACCACTGCAACCTGCGGGCTGGTTTTGCTGATGCCCCTGATGCGAATGCCACGCTCACCTTGCGCGTGCTGCCCACCGTCACCTCCCCGCTGCCAGCGCCTGGTGTCATTTTCCCCAATCTGATCCTGGGCGTGCGCTCGACCGTGCGCATCCCCCTGGCAGACAAATTCCGCGACCCGGACGCGGAGACAGGCGTGCGCTTGGAGACCACGCGCGGCAACATCGACATTCTGCTCTATCCCAGCCTTGCCCCTCGCGCGGTGGAAAATTTTCTCTCCTATGTGCGCGCTGGGGATTATGACAATCTCGTTTTCCACCGCTTGGTGCCTGGGTTTGTGCTCCAAGGAGGCAGCCTGCGTTCAGTGAGTTTGCCGCGGAATTTTGCCAGTGTCAGACCGCGTCCGGCCCCCCTCAATGAGCCAGGGATCAGCAACACGCGCGGCACCCTCGCCGCTGCTAAGGTTGGGGCGCGCACCTCCCTGGTAGAGACGGAGGACGGCGTCATCCAAAAGGATGAACGCTACGGCTATGTGGGCAACCCTGATAGCGCGACGACGGACTTTTTCATCAACCTAGCCGGGAACAGCGCCAACCTCGATAATCAAAACGGCGGTTTCACGGTCTTTGGCAGGCTCAATAACGTGTCACTGAATCTTGTGGATACCCTGGCCACACTACCCACCGGGAGTTACCAAAACAACAATAGTGAAGGTTCCTACAGCCCATCCCTCGACAAACGTCTGATCGTGGACGGCAATCTGACCGCCTTCTCTGGCATCCCGATGGATGCCTCAGCCGCGCCTGCGGACATGGATATCAACAAGACCATCCGGGTGCTGAAGGCCTACGAGACGCCGCCGATCCGCTACCAGGCCAACAGCACGCCCAGTGGCATCGTCAACTGCTTCGTGGAAGGCAGTGAACTGCGGCTGGTCGGCGTGAGCCGCGGGCTGGCGAATGTCACCCTCTTTGCCATCGATCAAGACAACCGCACGGGCAGTGTCAGCTTCCAGGTGGACGTGCGCCCCTCCTATGTGCCGCCTACCATCACGCGCCAGCCAGTCGCTCAGGCGGTGCGGCAGACTCAGCGCGCCACCTTCACTGTTGGGGCCACGGGAACAGCGCTCAGCTATCAGTGGCGGCGCAATGGACAAAATGTAGGGACAAACAGCAGCAGCCTGGTGATTCCGAGCGCAACTCCTGAGGATGCGGGAGAATATGACGTCGTCGTCAGCAATGGTTCCGGCCAAGTCACCAGCGTCAAAGTGCGGCTGGACATCCGTTCCGCCCCTAGCCTGGGCGTGCTGAATGGCTCCAAGCTGGTTGAGGTGGGCAAACCTCTGACCCTTGAGGTCGCAAACGTCACTGGTGCTCCTGCGCCGACCTTCCAGTGGCGGCGTGGCACGGTCCTGGTTCCAGCCCAGACCACGCGCAGCCTCAACATCAAGGCGGCTAAACTCTCCGATGCTGGGCTCTACACAGCTTCGGCGAGCAGCCCCGAGGGTCGTGCAGGCCCCACCAACGCCGTCAAAGTCGTCATCGTGGACAAGACCCCACGCACTCAGTTCCACGCTCAAGGCACGCGCGTCACCTTGTCCGCTGCGGCTAGCGGGCCAGACATCCTCTACCGCTGGCGGAAGAATGGGGAAAACATCCCACTGAACAAAGCCCGCCACTCCGGCATGGAAGATCCCATGCTGGTGATTGATCGGGTCGAGGCAGGAGACATCGGCGACTATGATTGCACCATCACCCTGCCTGAGGGTGTGGCAACGCCACAGGTGCCTACCACCCAGACCGGCGTGATCAAACTGCTGGCCGTCACACGCCCCGTACTGCCCGCACTGACCGGGCAAAACGCTCCCGATCAGGGCTTCGTCGGTGTCGATTACTCATGGACTTTGCCCTATTCAAAATCAGACGTCCACACGCCCACCAGGTTCAGTTTGACGGGCAGCCCCAGTCTGCCTCCAGGGTTGCGTTTTGACACCGCGACCGGTACCCTCAGCGGCAGACCCCTCCGTGCTGGCACCTACCGTTTGACCGCAACAGCGACCAACGTCGCCGGCACCAGCACGCCTGCGGCCATTGGGGATTTGGTCATTTCCCCTCTGCCTGCGGCCAATGTAGGCGTCTTTGCCGGCATCATCACAGCGTCCAATGAACTCAATGCCAACCGAGGCGGGCGCTTTGACATCACCATCACTGACACAGGAGCCTACAGCGCCAAGATCACGCTCGGGCCGGAGATCATCAATGCCGCTGGGAGCTTGACCATCGGTAGCGGCCTGGCCAATCCAGCGGGCATCACCTACCAGAGCCAGATTAAATTTGTCCGCAGAGATAAGCGGCAGCTCACGTTGGCCTTTGAGGCAGATTCCAGCTATGGTTATGTGAATGGCCTGCTCACCGATGGCACAAACACCGCTTCCCTGAGCGGCTTTCGCCAAGCCTGGGATGAGGCGCTGAATCCATGCCCCTACGGCGGCAGCCCGGTGGCGATCAATTACAACCTCGCCATGGATCTAGGCGCGGATGATTTGGATGATGCCGATATCCCGCAGGGCAGTGGTTATCTCTCCATGAAAGTTAGCGCCAAGGGCGCGGCCAGCTTCAGCGGCAGGCTCTCGGATGGCACCTCCATCACCGCCAGCGCGCTGCTAGGACCGGCTGGGGAGGCATTTTTCTTCAACATGCTCTATGCCAACCAAGGCGCGCTGCTGACACGGGTGGACATCGGCGATGTGCTACTGGTAGGTAGCGACGGCAATGCCACCCTGCGCGTGGCTGGGCAGGCGCGCTGGAATAAGAGCCCACAGGGCATCACCCAGCGGAATTATCAGCCAGGGTTTCCTGAAGTCTTTCTGAACATTCTGGGCACCATCTATTACCCGCCCGGCACGAATCGCATCGTCCTGGGGCTGCCCAATGTGGACTCAAACGCGCAACTTCGGTTCACCCAAGGCGGGATCGCCAGTGCATCGCGCGTGCCAGACCGCACGCTGCGCATCACGACCCTCAATACCGTCACTTATCCCACCACGAATGAGGCTGCGACGGTCATCACCTCCCTCAACAAAGCTACCGGCATGTTTTCGGGCACCTTTAGCCTACGCGATGGCCCGGCAAATACGCCGCGGAATGTGGCTTTCCAGGGGATGCTCATCCCTGGCATCCCCCACACGCCTGAGCAGAAAAACAGTGCCGGTGCGGTCGTCCAGGCAGAGTTGCCTGCCTCCGCCGCACGCGGTGCTGGCTACTTTTTGCTGCCTGAGCTGCTACCGACCGTGACGACCTCGCGCATCCTCTCCGGCGCGGTGCAGTTGCGTGGCGTGCCTATTCAGATCCAAACCCAGCCCCTATCCAGAACGGTGAACCCCGGGGAGACGCTTTCTTTCTCCGTCGCTGCCACAGGCCAGGGCACACTGACCTATCGCTGGCGCAAAAATGGCACCACCATTGAGGGGGCGACCGGCACGTCATTCCAGCTCACCAACGTCGCCAAAGCTGCTAATGAAGGCACCTATGATTGTGTGATCAGCAATGGGTCCAGCACCGTGACCAGCAGCGCGGCCACCCTGACCATCCGCGCCCCGGTGACGACCGTCACGGTGACTCGCAGCCCATCGGCTGCGGCCATCGCCACTGGAACACGCGTCACCTTCACCGCCACAGCGGATGGAACCAGCCCTGAATACCAGTGGTTTAAGGATGGCACAGCCATCAGCGGCGCGGTGGAGTCCACCTACGTCATTCCCAACGCACAGCCGGATGACAGTGCCGCCTATACCGTCCGCGCCACCAACCCGGCCAACACCAATGACGGCATCACCTCCGCTGCGGTGAACCTGCTCGTGCGCGACGCCATCGTGATTACCAGCGTGGGGCGCACCCCGGCGGATGAATCCGTGCCCGTGGGCACTCCCGTGACCTTCAGCGTCAGCTTTACCGGTTCTACCGAAAACCTCAGCTTCCAGTGGAGAAAAGGGAATGCAGCCATTGATGGGGCCACGGGCCAGACCTACACCATTGATGCTGTCTCTGAGGCCGATGCTGGCGGGTATAATGTGCTCATCCGCAATATCGTCTCCACCAGCGGCGTGCTCAGTGAGGGCGTCAATCTCCAGGTTGTCCCAGCCGGAGGTGATGAGGAGCCGTGACGCACCCGCCGAAAGATTGACATGACCTTACCCATGCCGCTAACCTGCCTACCCCTCCACGCCGCAGAACGGCTTTCTCGTATCCCTGGTTGCCTGCCAGCATTTCATCTTTCTCTGTTCATGCCTACCTTTGCCGTCCTTCGTCACGCCTCTATTCTCTTGGGGATCCTGCTCCTGATTGCCCTTCCCGCTCAGGCAGAACCCCCACCGGCCCCGACGGAGCTGACGGTGGAGTTCACGCGCTATGGATTCCCCAACAACATTGAGGGCATCAGCACCAACAATGCCTGGCACTCCTGGTACCTTACCTGGAAAGACAATGCGCTGGATGAGGATGGATACCACGTCCAGGTCCGCTTTGGCAATGCCGGTCCCTTTTTCACCGCCAACCAACTGCCACCGGATAGCACGTTTGTGCGAATATCGACAGGGATCCCTGATCCGACCGGGAACACACCGCTGCCGATTCGTGGCGTCGGCACCCCCATTCAGTTCAGGATCATCCCATGGAAGTTCAATGGCACCGTCACGGAGAGCAGCTCTGCCATCATCACCAGTGTGATCCCGCCGCCAGATAGTAGGAGCGAGCTGGCAGCGCCCTCAAATCTCACCACCAGCGTCGTTGATGCGGATCCAAATACCCCAGGTGTCCAGCCAGACGATGGAAAGGTAAGGCTCTCCTGGACAGATAATTCGAGTGGCGAGCTTTATCAGCGCCTGCGCATGAGGGAAAATGGCGCTCAGTCAGGGGCGGAGACAGGCTGGCTGACAATCGTTCCGGCGCGTTTTCTAGGGGTCGAGGTGCCATTCAACCGCACCACCGTCACCCTTTCCAATCAGGATTTCATTTTGACAAATGATGCCACGCCCAGGCTGGTGAGGTTACAGCTTATTCCTGGAAAAACCTACGAATTTGAGGTGGGTGCAGGGAACTCCTACGGCAGCAATGGCGGTCTCAGCATCCCTGGAAATTACTTGGTCCGCACCACCTCGACCACACACTTTACCGTCCCGCAGCTAGCAGCTCCGAGCTTCTTCAGCGCGACTCCCCAGGGCGAGGCAGCCATGCTTCTGAGCTGGCGTGATAACTCAAATAATGAAACCGGCTTTGAGGTGCAGTATCGCCGCATCACGGCTGAGGCAGACCCGCCCTGGTTGACGCTTGGCACTGTCGGGGAAAATGTCACCCAGGTCACCCTGCCCATCATTCAGACGGCCAATGCAGAAATTCGCGTGCGTGCCATTCATGCTTATCGCCCCTCAGGGGCAAGCTCTGACACGGTGCTCTACTCCGCGTTTTCCAACCCAGCGACGTCCAGTACAGACGCCTTCCGCGCGCCTTCTGCTCTGACGGCGACTACCTCTGGCGTGGCACGCAGCATTGATCTGACATGGCAGGACAACTCGTCCTCGGAGTATGGTTTCAATATCTATTGCCGTCCGGCTGGCACCACGGGTGCCTATCTCTTCTGCCGTGCCACACCCGCAAACGTCACCCAAGTCAGGGTAGATTCTTACACAAACGACAGCCCCTTTACCAGCAACACCCTGAACTTCACGCCGTTCGTCGTTGGCAACGCCTATGAGTTTGTGGTGCGGGCGGTGGGGAATGATGAAGACATCGAAAGCCTGAACAGTGCCAGCGCTACTGCCTTTGCCAGAGATGGCTTT
>JAIWOJ010000116.1 GCA_020216965.1 Prosthecobacter sp. | reverse complement strand
CTGCGCGAAGACAAGGCAAAGGACGTGGATACGCGCCTGAGGAAGCTACGCCAGCGTAGCCTAGCTGCCCTAGAGCGCAGCAAGGCCGTGCGTGACCTCTTGGACGTGCATGAGGCGAACTACTCTGCCGCGATGTCAGGCACCTTTGATGACTACCTGAGCCTTCCCCAGCGCATCCAAGAAGAGCTACCCCCTCGGCAGGATCCCATCTCCCGTTACCTTGACGCGTTGGACCGCGAGTTTGCGAAGCCTTGAGCCCCAAGACATAGCGCGCCATGCTGCAGGTGATCTCCCTTTCCAGCCTAGTGCACACGCAGGGCAGCCCCAGGGCCAGCTCTGGCCTGGATGACGTGAGCTTTACCGTGCCCAAAAGCCATTTGCTGGGCGTGATCGGGGCCGCAGACAGTGGCCGTCAGCAGCTTCTCGAGTTGCTGGCCGGTCTGCGCACCCCCACCGGCGGCAGGATTCATTTTCAGCGCAGGGATTTGACGACCACACCGCCTGGGCCCGGAGAGCTAGGGCATGTGGCCCCCGCAGAAGATTCCCTCTCCGGCCTGCTGACGGTGCGGGAAAGCCTGATGAGTGCGCACCTGCTGCGTGTCGGCGGACAGACCCCGGAGCAGCGGGTGGATAAGGTCTCCCACCTCCTGGTGGCCACCGGGTTGGAAACCGTGGCGGCCCAGCGCGTGGCTCACCTGAGCGCGGCGCAGCGGCGGCGGCTTTTGCTAGCCCTGGCCCTGGTCAGCGAGGCATCCCTGGTGCTGTGTGATGAGATGGCCGCAGGGTTGGATGTGCGCTCTCAGCAGGAAATGGCAGCGCTGCTGAAACACATCACGCATGACCGGCCAGGACGCATCGTCATCCATGCCACGGAGATGCTGGGGAACCTGGCTGTGTATGATTCGGTGCTCGTGCTGCATGAGGGTAGAGTCTGCTTCCATGGCCCGCCGCGTGCCTTGGCTCACTATTTCAGCATCAGCACGGTGGAGGAGCTCTATCCACGGCTAGCCAAGCGCCCCGCAGAGCGCTGGGCGGAATCTTGGTCGCGGCACCGGGATTCGTATTATGATGCCTTTCAGATGCAGGAAGCTCCTGCCCAACCCCCTCTCAGTGCTGAAAGTCTGGAGCTGGAGAACCAAGAAGCGGCTGGTGCCTCAGCGGGTGGGACGCCGCTGCCTGGCCTAGCGGCGCAGGCTGCGCACCTGCTGCGTCGGCGCTGGACACTGTGGCGGCGCGGTCAGAGGGAGTGGTCAGAGCACCTCGCTTTGCTGATCCTTTGCCCGCTGACGACGATGCTGCTCGTGGCGTCCAATACGGGGTATCTCTCCGAAATGCGTGCCGGGAACACGGCACCGGAGGCGCTCTGGCCTGCGGCTTATACCTGCGCCATGGTGCTCTTGACCCAGGTGCTGATGATCACCCTCATTAGCTTACGCACCGCCTTTCGGGAGGTGGCAGGGGCTCGGGCCTTGCTGGAAAGGGAGCGCATCGGTGGTGTGCGCCCACTGGCCTGCCTAGCGGCTGCGCTGGGCTTCCTGGTGCCACTGATGGCAGCCCACGGGGCAGCCCTGGTCTTGCTCACCGATCTGACGGGAGCGTCTTTGCCAGGGCAGGCAGGGCTGCGCCTGCTCTTGCTCATGCTGACGGGGGTCACCTTCGGTTGCCTGTGCCTGGGCATCTCCGCCCATTCACGTTCCCCGGCGGCGGCTCAAGCCGGTGCCTGGAAGCTCTGGGCGGCAAACCTTTTGCTCTCCGGTGCTCTGCTGGGCTTTCCCAGACCTCTGGGCATGATCCTACAGCCTTTTTTGACGATGCATCAGGGCTGGTCTGGGAGTGTGGAGACCCTGGCAGGGCTGGCCGTTTTTAAGCCCATCACCCACTTTGTGCGCACATGGTTCGCGACGCCTGAGCTGGCGATTTTTTGGCTCCTCGTGCAGGCAGTAGTGGGCATCGCCCTGGCAGCCTGGGGCCTACGCCGCCGTTCTCCCTGATGCACCGAAACTGGAGCATCAGCCGAGCAGGCGAGTGAAGGGGTGGCCTTCATTCTGGTCGATCCGTTCAGGCAGCCCCTTGTGGTTGTAGGTCAACTGCGTGTGATCGATCCCCAGGAGGTACAAAATGGTGGCGTGGATGGAATGCACATGCAGCCGATCCTCCACGGCGTAGAGGCCAAGATCATCCGTCGCGCCGTAGGTTTGGCCGCCTTTCACCCCGCCGCCCGCCATCCACATGGTAAAGCCGGTGGGGTTGTGGTCGCGTCCGTCACCCTGTTCAGACATGGGCGTGCGCCCAAACTCTCCCCCCCAGATCACGAGCGTTTCATCTAGCAGACCACGGCCCTTCAGATCGGCGAGCAGGCCCGCGATGGGTTTGTCCACAGCATGGCAGAGCTTGCCGTGGTTCACCTCAATGCCTTTGTGGGCATCCCACTTGCTGCCCGCGCCGCTGTAGAGCTGCACAAAACGCACGCCATTTTCCACCAGTCGGCGCGCCAGCAGGCAGTTGCGGCCAAAAACAGCGGTCTTTTCATCGTCCATGCCGTAGAGCTTTTTGGTGGCCTCCGTCTCATGGCTCAGGTCCACGGCTTGCGGAGCCTCGGCCTGCATTTGGAAAGCCAGCTCGTAGCCCTTGATGCGGGCGTCGAGCTCGGTGTTGCTGGCTCGTGTCGCGTTGTAGTCGCGGTTCAGCGCGGCCAGCAGGTCCAGCTTGTCCCGCTGGCGCAGGCGGTCCACGCCCTTGGGATTGTCGAGGTATTTGATCGGGGTGCCTTCAGAGCTGAACTCCACGCCCTGATAAATCGCAGGCATGAAGCCATTGCCCCAGTTGCGCACACCGTTCACCACCGTGGCTTCGCTGTCCTTGATGACGACAAAGCCAGGCAAATTTTGATTGGCAGAGCCCAGGCCGTACATGGCCCAAGCACCTAAGGAAGGCCGCCCGCCAAAGACGGAGCCGGTGTTCATGGAGCACACCCCCCCCGCGTGGTTGATGCCGCTGGAGGCACAGGAATGAATGACGGCAAGCTCATCGGCGTGCCGGGCCACGTTTGGAAACCAATCCGAGATCCACAGACCGCCCTGACCGTGCTGCTTCCAGGCCCGCTTGCATTCGAGGATGGGTGATTTTGCCTCACCCATCGCGGTGATGGGTGCTTTGAAGCTGGCGGGTAGCGGCTGTCCGGCCAGTTTGTTGAGCAGCGGCTTGTAGTCAAAGGTGTCGAGGTGGCTCGGGCCACCTTCCATAAAGAGAAAGATGACGCTCTTTGCCTTCGCAGGGCGGTGAGCCACGCGCATGGGTGCCGCTGCCGCCTGCTCCTGGCTCATCAGTGCCGCGAGAGCCACTGCACCAAAACCGCCACCTGCGGTCTGTAGAAACTCGCGGCGGGATGTCGGGAAATCGTAGCGATGGCAGGGCATGGTGATCAGGCTAGGGTTTTTGCTAGTAGGTACGGACCCAAAAAGTCCTCTCCTTCTCAAGACCCTGAGCCTGCCATTTTGGACAGAAAAAGCGGCAAGCCGCCCTCCTGCCAGCCATCACAGTGCGGCGATGATGGCATCGCCCATCTGCCGGGTGTTGACCTTCCGCGTGCCGGGGGCGCTGCTGAAGATGTCGCCAGTGCGGAGGCCCTGGTCGATGACCGCCTTCACGGCGGCTTCGATCTGCACGGCTTCTTTTTCGAGGCCGAGGGCAAAGCGGAGCAGCAGGGCGGCGGAAAGGATCTGCGCGATGGGATTGGCAATGCCCATGCCGGCGATATCCGGCGCGGTGCCGCCGCTCGGCTCGAAGAGGCCGAAGTAGAGGCCATCGCCCTTGGGTTTGCCAAGGCTGGCGCTGGCGAGCATGCCGAGCGAACCGGCGATCATGGCCATTTCATCGCTCAATATATCGCCGAAGAGGTTTTCGGTGACCAGCACGTCAAAGCTGCGCGGAGCCTTGATGAGCTGCATGGCGGCGTTATCAACGTAAAGATGGGCGAGGGTCACGTCCGGGTATTCCTTGGCGACTTCAATCATCGTTTCGCGCCAGAGGACGGAGTTGGTGAGCACGTTGGCCTTGTCCACGCTGGTGACGTGCTTGCGGCGGAGCTGAGCGGCCTTGAAGGCGACGTGGGCGATGCGCACGATCTCGCTCTTTTTGTACACCATGGTGTCGATGACCTCAATGTCGCCATCCGGCAGGGTGGTGCGGCTTTTCGGCTGGCCGAAGTACATGCCGCCAGTGAGCTCGCGCACGCAGAGCACGTCAAAACCGCCCTCCACGAGGTCCGGGCGGATGGGCGAGGAGCTAGTGAGCGCCGGATAGCAGATGCCGGGGCGCAGGTTGGCAAAGAGGCCGAAGTGCTTGCGCAGGGGGAGCAGGGCACCACGCTCGGGCTGCTCATTGGGTGGCAGTTTTTCCCACTTTGGGCCGCCGACCGAGCCGAAGAGGATGGCATCGGCCTGCTCGCAGGTTTTTACGGTCTTTTCCGGCAGCGCCTTGCCCACGGCATCAATGGCGGCACCGCCGACGAGTTCGTGGTGGTAGTTGAACGTGAGGCCGGAACGGCTGGCGACGGTGTCGAGGACGCGAAGGGCCTCGGCCATGACTTCAGGGCCGATGCCGTCACCGGGGAGGACTGCGAGGTTGTAGGTGCGGGACATGAGGGCCGCGTCTATGCAGGGGAATTCGGGTCCGGCAAGGGGAGAGTCAGGGCTTGCGGTCGGGGTTCAGCGCGCGACGCGCATGGCGTAAGGGTCAAAAAAACAAGGCGGTGCTAGGACTATTTTTAGGATTGCCAGAGGATTCGGCTGTCAATACGCTGTACTTACATACCATGAAAACCTTGTCCCAACCCTCACGCTTGGTCGCCCTCTCTCTGTGGATGGGCCTGAGCACCACGCATGGGCAGTCGATAGAGCTCGTCAAGGATGTCAATACGACGCCGCCGGCTGCCTCTGCCCATGTCGAGTCGATGATTTTTGCCGCCGGGCGGTTGTTCATTTCAGCCGATGACCCGGTGTCTGGCGCTGAGCTGTGGACGATGTCCATCCCATCTAGCTTCAACACACCCTCCGCTGCAGCGGTGGATGCGGATGGAAATGTCTATGTCGTGGATACCCCGAACCACACGATCCGGCGCATCTCGCCTTCCGGGATGGTGAGCACCTTTGCGGGGAGGCCGGGAGTTTCCGGCGGTGACAATGGAGCTGGGCTGTCAGCGACCTTCAATGCACCGGAGGGGATCGCTGCGGATGGGGTGGGAAATCTCTATGTGGCAGACACGGGGAATCATGTGATCCGCCGAATCAATCGCGACGGCATCGTGACCACTCTGGCAGGCCAGATTGGCACACTAGGCACCAATAACGGCACTGGGCCGAATGCCCGCTTCCGCAATCCCAGGGGTGTGACGGTGAATAATGCGGGAACGCTGCTCTATGTGGCGGATAGCGGTAACCACACTCTGCGTCGTATCACCATGACGACAACACCTGCTGCCCCTGGCACCGCCGAGACCGTGACGGCGAACGTGAGCCTCTGGGCTGGCACCGCAGGTAGCACCGGCTCTGTGGATGGCACGGGCTCTGCGGCGCGGTTTAACAATCCCACGGCACTCTCGATCGACAATGCGGGTTTCCTTTATGTCGCAGACACAGGCAACCACCTTCTGCGCCGGGTGAACGCTGGCGGCACGGTATCTTTACTCGCAGGTACGGCAGGAACGGCTGGCAGCCAAAATGGCACAGGAGCGGCAGCCACCTTCAATGCCCCGCGCGGCATCGTGGTGGATCCCGCAGGCACCGTGGCGTATGTCTGTGATAGCGGCAGCCACACATTGCGGCGCGTGACTTCTGCCGGGGTGGTGACGACGCTGGCTGGGCTGGCGGGAGTGGCTGGCTTTGTGAATGGCACGGGCGCGGGCGCAAACTTCAATACTCCGCGTGGCATTGCCCTGCGCAGCGGCACGCTTTATGTGGCAGACGCGCTAAACCATGTCGTGCGCACGGTGGCCGCAGCCTCTGGTGCCGCAGGGTTGCTGGCAGGCCGCGCGGGTGTTCAGGGTGCTGAGGACAGCTCTGCTGTGCCCTCGGGCAGCACCACGCCCACGATCATCAAAGATATTTTCCCCGGAGCGGATGGTTCTGCGCCAGCTAGGCTCACGAGCGTCGGCAACCGTCTGTTTTTCACCGCGCAGGATAGTAGCGGGCAGCGCGATCTGTGGGTGACGGATGGCACTTCGACAGGCACGCAGCGGATCACGACCTCAACCTTTTACCCAAACCCACCAGGAGATCCAGATAACCTGACGGAGGTGAATGGCGCGCTCTTCTTTACGGGTTACAGCAGCCAGGAAGGGCTGGAACTCTGGAGAGCCACGGTGGCATCCAATGGGGCGGTAACGGCTGCTCTCGTCAAAGATGTGAATCCTGAGCCCAGCCAGGGATCCTCTAGCTCCCACTACTTCAATGCGGGTGGCACCTTGCTCTTCAGTGCCTTCGGCGGTGCTGCAGATGGCACAGAGCTCTGGAAGAGCAATGGGACCTCGGCTGGCACGGTGAGGTTGGCAGATATTTTCCCCGGTTCCTCGGATTCTAACCCCAGCCGATTTACGATTTTTGGCGACCGCGTCTTTTTCTCCGCCCAAGGGGTGACGACAGATACGGGTGAGACGGTCGAGCCCGTCGGGCGGGAGCTTTACAGCAGCCTGCTGCCTTCTCTGAATGCCATTTCTTTAGTGCGAGACATTGCCGCTGGCGGCTCAGACTCCGACCCACAGGAATTTGTCATTTCTGGCAGTGATCCAGCGCGCGGAGCCAACCTGTTTTTCACGGCAAGCACCGTTGCAGAAGGCCGCGAGCTGTGGGTGATCAATGGCTCTACGGG